>JBBSLM010000005.1:0-22970 GCA_038255245.1 Sphingomonadales bacterium | reverse complement strand
AACGGAACCCGTAACCGCCTGAACACCGCGCCCTGGATAGAGCGTCATCAGGCTCTGCGGCGTAGCGCAAACCTTCGCGGCCCCCTCACCTCGCGGCAGATTGATGGTTCGGATCGAGCGATCTTCACTAAGAAGACTTTCAATCTCGGGCCCCAGGTGATCGGGCGCTTCGACGCGCCGCCGATCCTGATTTTCCCCGGAGCACGCTGACTCACCAAAGGCGATCAGACAAAGCATCGCTGCGACCTTCGTCACTCTAAAGCCGCTGCTACTCACGTTGCTTTTCTCCGCCCAAACCCATTGTCACCCCGCCTGTCCTTCAGAACGATACGCTGCTCGAATTGCGCATTCGCCGCAGCATAGATTTGCCGCGCAAATGCTTGGAGCTCCGCGTCGGCGGCGGCGCGGCGCAGGGAGATGGTGGCATAGGTGCTGGGCATGCAGGCGGTCAGCGCGAGCGGCGCGAGCGCGAGCAAAGTCGTCGCGACCACACGCCTCACACGCTGATAGAAAGTCCCCGCCACCGACCCACCCCATATTTCCGCGCCGGACAGCGCGGGTAGAACCATCCCCAATTCGAACTGGAAATAGAGCATGGCACAACCCTGCCTGGCAACAGGGATAAGCACTTTATTCGGGGATGTTTTGGTATCGTAACGATCTCACGAACAATAGTTGTTCATTCGAAGAAGACACGTCGCCCCTCAGGCAATAGATTAGCACCGATCTGGACCGAACGCTTCTGAGCCGTCGCAACTGTTTTCCCTAACGCTCTCGCCCGGCTTCGCTCACCGTCTGGCTGATCGGCGACAGCAGATACTGGATAATACGCCGTTCCCCGGTCTTGATTTCGGCCTGCACCGCCATGCCGGGCCCGATCGGCTGGCGGCGGCCGTTGACCATGATGTGGTCCGCGAGCAGGCGCACCCGCGCGCTGTAGACGAGGCCGAGCTGCTCGTGCTCGATGGCGTCGCGGCTGATCGTCTCGACGACCCCGTCCACCCAGCCGAAATCGGTGAAGGGGAAGGCCTCAAGCTTCACCCGCACTTCCTGGCCCTCGCTGACGAAGCCGATATCCTTGTTGAGGACCTGTGCCTCGACCTCGATCTCGACATCGGCCGGCACGATCACCATCACCGGCTGCGCCGGCTGGATGACGCCGCCAATCGTGTGGACGGCGAGCTGCTGAACGATCCCATCGACCGGCGCGCGCAGCTGCTGGAGCTGGTGGCGGCGGGCGGACTTGCGCAACTCCTCGACGCGCAGGCTCGACTCATTCTCGGCGGTGGAAAGTTCGGTCGCGGCTTCCTCCGCGAACGTCTCGCGCAGGACCGAAAGCTCGGCATCGATGCCGGCAACGGCGGCGCGCAAGCGGGTGGCGGCGCTTTCCTGCACCTCGATGTTCTGGACGTGCTCGATCCGCAGCTGCTCATATTCGAGCAGGCGCAGGCGCGGGAAATGCCCCCGCGTGGCAAGCCCTCGGCGGGCCTCGAGTTGCTGGTTCACCAGCGGCAGGGTCTGGCGCAGCTTGGCGATCTCGGCTGCGGTGGCGCCGAGTTCGGCCGACCGCTGGGCCCGGTTCTGGGCCAGCGTGGCGCGCTGCGCCTCATATTCGGCGATCTTGCTGCGAATGAGTTCGTTCTGCGTTGCGACGATCTCAGGAGGCACGCCAGCGGGTGGACGAAACTCCGCCGGACGGCCCCGGAGATGGGCGATCAGCGCGTCGTTGCGCGCCTCGGTGATGCGCGAGGACAGCAGGCCCTGCTCGGCTTGCGATTCGTCTGCCGCCGCGCTGGTCGGGTCCAACTCGATCAGCAATTCGCCGCGCCGCACCCGCTGGCCGTTGCGGACATGGATCGCGCGCACCACCGCGATTTCGGAGGTTTGGACAATTTTGACGTTGGCGGCCGGCATCGTCCGGCCGTTGGCGACCGCGACCACGTCGAGCCGCCCGAGCAACGCCCACAGCACCGCGACGGCAAACAGCGCGCACAGACTCAGCGACAGCAGGCGCAGGCCCGGGCTCGCCGGCTTGTCGATGATCTCGAGGGCTGCCGGCAGGAATTCGTGCTCGGCCTGGGGCCTGCGCCCTTTATCGGCGGTATTTTGCTGGCGCCATGCTTCCCGGAACACCGTCCAATGGCGGGCAAGGTTCGAAAAGCGACCGCTGCCCGCGCTCATGATCCCAGCCCCATCTGCCTGCGGTAGAGATCCGCGTAGCGACCGCTATTCTGGATCAGCGCTTCGTGGCAGCCCTCCTCGGTGATCTCGCCCTGCTCCACTGTGATGATGCGGTGGCACTGCCGCACCGCCGAGAGCCGGTGCGCGATGATGATGACGGTTCGGCCATGTGCCATCATCCGCAAATTCTTCTGGATGATCTCCTCGCTCTCGGCATCCAGCGCCGACGTCGCTTCGTCGAGAATGAGGATGCGCGGATCGCCGATCAGCGCGCGGGCGATCGCCAGCCGCTGGCGCTGGCCGCCCGATAGATTGGCACCGCGCTCCTCGATGATTGTGTCATAGCCGTGCGGCAGCTGGATGACGAATTCATGGGCCCCGGCCAGTTCGGCCGCCGCCAGGACGACTTCCATTGGTCGGGTCGGGTCGGCCAGCGCGATATTCTCGCGCACGGTTCGGTTGAACAGGATATTCTCCTGGAGGACGACGCCGATCTGGCGGCGCAGCCAAGCCGGATCGACCAAGGCGAGGTCAACCCCGTCGACAAGCACCCGGCCCTGTTCAGGAACATAAAGACGCTGGACCAGCTTGGTCAGCGTCGATTTACCGGATCCCGAGGGCCCGACGATTCCGAGCATCTCTCCCGGCCTCACTTTCAGGCTCACCCCGCGAAGTGCTTCGGCAGCGTCCGCACGATAGCGAAACCGGACCTTGTCGAACTCGATCCCGCCTTTGATCGGCGGCAGGCTGGCACGATTTGGATTGTGCTCGGGCTCGGCTGGCGCGTTCAGCACGTCACCCAGCCGGTCGACCGAAATGCGGACCTGCTGAAAATCCTGCCACAGCTGCGACAGGCGAAGAATTGGGGCAGCCACGCGGCCGGCGAACATGTTGAACGCGACCAAGGCTCCAACCGAGAGATCGCCTGCAATGACCGCCTTGGCGCCGAAATAGAGAATGGCGACGGTCGTCAGCTTCGAGACGATCTGGATGAGGTGATTGCCCCAATTGCCGAGATTGGTGACCTTGAAGCCGGTCTGGATGTACCCAGCGAACTGCTTTTCCCAACGCTCGCGCATCTGGGGCTCGACCGCCATCGACTTCAACGTGCCGATGCCCGTGACGCTCTCGACGAGGAAAGCCTGATTCTCCGCACCGCGTCGGAATTTCTCGTCGAGGTGGGCGCGAAGCGGCGGAGTGATGAAGACGGAGACGAGAACATACAGCGGAATCGAGCCGAGCACGATCAGCGTCAGGGTCACGCTGTAGAAGAACATGACGGCGAAAAAGACTATCGTGAAAAAGAGATCGATCACCACCGTTACGGCGTTGGAGGTCAAGAATTCCCGGATACGCTCGAGCTCGCGCACGCGAGCGACACTGTCGCCGACGCGCCGGCTCTCGAAGTATGAAAGCGGCAGATTGACCAGGTGCCGAAACATATTGGCGCTGAGTTCCGCATCGACCCGGTTCGTCGTGTGCGCGAACAACCACGTACGCAGCCCCGATAATGCGGTTTCCCAAATCAGCACGACCGCCAGGCCGATCGCGATCACATCCAGTGTGCTGACCGCCTGATGAACCAGGACCTTGTCGATCACGAGTTGAAAGAAGATCGGGCTCGCCAGCGCCATGAGCTGAATGAAGAAGGACGCGATAAGCACATCGCGCAGTGACCGGCGGTACTTGACGAGAGCGGGAATGAACCAGCTGATGTCGAACGGCCGGCTTTCTCCGGTCATTCGTTCGCGCGAGGTCATCAGCAGAAGTCGCCCGGTAAACCGTTCGCCTAGCTCGTTCCAGGTCAGGATTTCGGGCCGCTCCCGGTCGCCGAACTGGACGAGGGCTCGCGGCTCATCTCCGTCCTCCTCGATCTTCAGGAGAACGGCCGCATCGCCACCGATAAGCTCAGCCACGGCCGGCAGTGGCATCTCGGTGAGCTGGTCGGGCTCCGCCCGTCGAATGCGTCCGATCAGCCCCAGTCGTTTGGCAGCACGCGCCAGGTCTTCAAGCGAATACGGGTCCGCGCCTTTGCCGCGCTCGTGGATGAGCTGTTTCGGGTCGGCGGGGACGCCCAGGAAGCGAGCCAGCAGTATGAAGCAAGCCAGCGAAGGATCGAATCGCGTCTCGACATCAGCCTCCAACCGGGAAGTCATACGCGCCTATTTCTGAAGTCGTCACCGATCTTGGAGAGGCGCCCACGGGGAATCGACTAATCCGCCGTCCGTCTGCCGACGCCCATGCCAGTAAGCCACTATTTTCGCAAACAGATTTAATCATTATCTAGCGACAGGCGTCCCCCCGACACACGGATGCCCATTGGGGACCCACGAACTTTCCGGGCAGTGCGCCGCGGCCAGGCTTATCGAGTCAGTCTGGAGGTTCAGCGACGTAGACGAGCTGCTATTTGTACGGGTTGCTCGATCGTCGTTTTGACACGAGCATCGTTTTGACACGAGCATCACAGGCACCTCCCCCCCCCGTTTCCGGGGCGCGCCGCGAGCGCGCTATCGCTTGTGCCCCTAAGAAATCTCGATAGATCAGCCGGTCCGAATTGGACCAAATTGTCATCGTCGACCGAATGTTGCCGCTTGATGTCGGCCCGCGTTCCGATAAGCTCGAATGGGAGGAAGACCGTCCATGAAGGCAAGGGTTCTTTTTCTATCAACGACAATTGCTCTTACATCGGGATGCTTTTGGGATTCTGACAATAGCGGCAATGATTCTGGCATTGTCGTGCCGCCAACGCCCCCTATAGCAACGCCGCCTCCGCCGCCTGGCTCGCAAGTTATCGGTGCCGCCGGAGGCATCGTTAGCCTCACCGATGTGGCGCAGGTGCAATTTCCCCCAGGTTCGTTGTCTGCGAACACGCGTGTCACGATCCGCTCAGTTGACACTCAATCGCTCCGCGATTCGCTGCAGACCGATGAGGAGCTATTTAGCATCCGGGCCCGCATGCCGACTGCTGTCGAGGTGCAGATCGATGGAATCCAACCTAATGCAAATGTAATGGTAACTATTCCGATCACTCAAGCTGCGCTGTCCGGGCGACCCGCAAACACAGGTGTCCGAATTCTAGCCGCCTCTGAAACTGGCGGTGATTTTGGAGAAATCAGACCATATTTTGAGCTTATAGTTCCCGAAGTGGAGCAAGGTTCGAATTCTTCGCAGATCCGATTTACTGCGCAGCCAAGCCATTTTGCTCAAAGGCGAAGCGGCAGTCATATCGGTGTGTTTTTGATCACATTCGCCCCCGGCCCATAAAAGCCTTTGCCTTAGCCACGCTGATTGCGGGGAGATAATGATGCGCAGGTGGTTTCCGATTGCAGCGTCGGTGCTCGCAATTGCCGCGTTTCTGGCAAGGGAACCAATTACGGCCCAGCAGACCGGCGAACAGTGCGGAGCCGTTACTATCCGATGCCCGCTGGTGGATTCCAACGGAGTTGGTCCGGGCTGTCCCACCCCCACCGACGGGGGTCGATTTCAGCGAAATCGAGTCAATCCTGTCGATGGTGTTGTGAGAAATCACAACGGTGTGGACTATCCTGCAGCCACCGGGACTCCTGTGCGCGCGGCGGCAGACGGTGTCGTCGAGATCTCGCGAGAAAACTCGACGGACGGTCGTCTGGGCCAACACATGATAATTCGTCACCAAGATGGATCGGCCACAATGTATGCGCACCTTAGCAATAGGGCGATTGCAGCGGGTCAGCCGGTCACCGCTGGCGAGACCATTATAGGTTTAGCGGGATCTACAGGCCAAAGCACAGGCCCGCATCTGCATTTGGAGTACGCGCCGAGCGGAGCTGTCTATGCGAATCCAAATCGGATTGACCCGCATGCTTGCATCGGCCGAAATGTTTCTGGCTCGATTACCATCCGCGATAATGGAAACATCGCAGATGACGCATTTCAAGTCTCGGTAGACGGCCGAGAAGTGGGTCGAACTCAAATCGGCCAACCGAATAGCATTGCTGTCAACAATCTTCTTCCCGGCCAGCATAGGTTGACGATCACAGTGCTTATCGCGCCTGACAATCAAGGGACTTATGAGGTCTCCCTCAGCAACGGATGGACTTTCGTCGGCGGTGGAACCGCTCGTTCCGCATTCCCGCCGCAGGGCGCGAGCGACTCATACGACTTCATCGTGCCAGCGGCTCCCTGATCTCAACTCGCGATTCATCCAGAGCGGTTGCAACCATTTTTCAGCCGGCCCTTTGCAATTGGCTAGGGTCTGAGCATCCGAACTGGCTCGCTCCGCTTGCGCTGCTTCGTCAGAAGTCGGACAGTCACAAACTAGGCGAAGCGTCGATCCATGCGGGAATTCAAACTGTTCCGCCCATGGCTCGAGCCAAAACGACAGGTGGGCGTCGCGACGGTTTCGGATTGTGCAGGTCATCTGCATTCGCACATGCTGCGCCGCCTATCGAACGTCCGCAATGGGCGGAAAGCGGACATTCAAGCGCAACCGACTGGAGCTTCGACGCGACTGCTGCCTCACCAAAGCCGCGCAGCCCCTGCTAGGCAGACTATCATCCCCGGCACCTCAACGAGACAGTCTCCCGCTCGACTGCCGGTTTGGTAGTAAGCACTCTCATCGAAGGGCATCGTTGTCGCGGCAGACCACGAGGCGTAGTATTCCATCCACTCACCGCGCCAGAGGCCGAGAACGTAGCCGCCTTTCGGGGGCTGGCCCAATGCTGCGACGGCATCCTGAAAGAACCCCTCTCCGGCTTCGAATAGGATAGGTCCGCCGAGCGATAGGTGCTGCTCCGTCTCATCCCTGTTCGGCAAGCGGCCTCGCTCCGCACGAAACGCGTCAACAAACCGAGCCGCTTCCTTGAATTCAGCCTCAATCTGGCGGCTGTGTTCGATGGTGTGATCCAGCATGCCCTTACCAGCTACCGCCAGAAGCAAGATGGACGCGAAGAAGGCAGCTGGCAGCAGTAGCAGCAGCACCGCTCCTCCGCGTTTGGTGGCCTTTTCAACGGACCCTTTTGCCATTTCATGTCCTTCATGCCGAAGGCGCTGACCTGACACAATGAGGCGTGAGCGGAATGAGGGAGTCGTGAGGTATCGGTGAAATGAGCGGGGGCGATATCCGCGATGGTCGAGAGCGAACCTAAGTCGCCAGTTTAGCGCAGTTGGTCGGCAGCTCGCATTTGGGCACCGTTTCCTCTTGCTCGTGCGTTCCGGTGACACGGCAAGGAGAAGACCATGAACATGACACGCATTCCCGGCAACGAGCCCGATCCCGGCGATATGTCCACGGAGCCGACCACCGAAGCGCCGAACGATGAACCGCGGACGCATGACCTGCCTGATGATGAGGCCGAAAAGCTCGGCAACTTCGCCTAAGCTCAGACACCGTCGCTGGCGAGCGCCGCAGGCCGCTGGCTAGCCTGCACTTAATGTCCGCAATGGGTGGAAAGCGGACATTATGATTGCCGTGGTCAAGGTGACGCAACTTTGGCAGGAGGCCGGAATGATGCAGCACCACTCGGCTCCGATCCTTCCCTGCAACGACATCGACGCGATCCAAACCTTCTATGAGAGGCTTGGCTTCGAAGTTACCGCCGGAGACGCGGGCTTCCGCATCATGACGGACGGCAAGGGCTGGCAGATCGCGCTACGTCCCGCGGAGCAGGGCTGGGTGATCCCGGATCGCAATTCTCATGGTATCTATCTTTATTGCGAAGACGTGGACGCCGTTGCCGGACGTGTTCGCGACATCATAATCGAGAGGGGCGCGCCGCACCGGAAGCCATGGGGAATGTATGAGTTTGCTATCGGGGATCCTGATGGTGTGTTGATCCGGATCGGTCGGCCATGTCGGGATGGTGATCCTCTGCACAACTAATCGGGAGCGAGATAGGCGCACGTCCGCTTTGGGTCGAAAGCAGACATTCGCGGCCCTAAATTGTTTTTTCCCATCCCGTGTTTGCCGTCTTCTGAAGAGCGAAAACGTGTCCCCCAGGGCCACGGAATTTCAGCCATTCGAAACCATTCCACGAACCGACCTCACCGAGGACTTCCACCCCACGTTGCAGCAGTTCATCGCGCGCCGCAGCGACGTCATCAACCTCAAACGCCACCACCGGCGGCGAGGTGAGCCTTCGCCCCTCTGTTCCAGGTCCGAAAATCTCGAGAACTTGCCCCTCCGCAACCTTCAGGATCGCTACTCCGCGTTCGTCAACTACGACCGTGGATAGGCCCATGACCTCGGAAAAAAAGGACAGGGTTTCGCTGAATTGATCGGTTCCTACGCCGAGCCAGGAGTAGCCTTTTACGTTCACGAGGCGATCCGATCGTTGTTGTTTGGTGCCGAACCTATCAGTCCCGCAACGAATGTCCGCAATGGGTCGATCGCGGACATTCGCGCTGATCGCCCGCTCGATCGGTCCAGCAACGTGTTCAGGTCACCCACGTCCGCACCGCGCGGCTTGCCCAAGATCGGGGAAGAATGGCTGCCGCAGATTCAGCGAATGTGTGACCTGACAACGAGGTAGCCATGGGATAGGTAACAGCATGTTCTCGCAGCTTCTGACGCCCGACTATCTGCCTTTCGCGATCGCCTTCATGTTGATGATCGGCATCGGATTGATCGAGGCGATCGGCCTGGGTCTCGGCCAGTTCGACATTGGCGGCGATATCGGCGGTGACGTCGACGGCGGGTGGTTGGACTGGCTGGGTCTCGGCGAGGATCTGCCGATCCTGATCTGGCTGACTTCGTTGCTGGGCTGTTTTGTGCTGGTAGGCCTCCTCATCCAGCAGCTCGCAACGGGCATGACCGGTGCCCCCGTTCACTGGATGCTTGCATCAGGCGGCGCGCTGATCGGGGGCCTTGCCCTCAACACGCTGGCCTGCAACGGGCTTGCGCGAATCATGCCGCGGTTCGAGACGACGGCAATCCTGCCGGACGATTTGCTGAGCCAGCGCGGGACCATCTTAGAAGGGGTGGCCCGAAGAGGTGCGCCTGCCCGTGCGAAAGTGGTGGACCAGCATGGGCAAGCGCATTTCATAATGGTCGAACCACATGACGACGGCGACGCCATCCCGTCGGGGGAAACCGCCTTGCTCGTGCGCCGCCACGGAAAATTGTTTTTCGCCTTGCCGGTTGATCGCGACCTTTTTCGACCACTCTGATAATCAGGAAAAAAAGGGAGGCCGAATTGCCTGAGACACTCATCACCGCCTTAATTTACGCGGGAATCGTGCTGTTCGCGCTCGTTGTGATCGGCATTATCCTCACAAAGCTTTATCGGCGCGCGACCAAAGACGTGGCGCTGATCCGCACCGGCTTCAGCGGTGAAAAGGTGGTGCTGAATGGCGGCATCATGGTGATCCCGGTTCTGCACGAGTTGATGCAGGTCAGGCTCACGACGGTAAAGCTGGAGGTGTCCCGGCTGAACAAGGATGCGCTTATCACGCTTGATAAGCTGCGCGTCGATGTCGTTGGCCTGTTCCACATCAAAGTGAAACCTGACGCAGAATCGATCGCTGCCGCGGCGCAGACCCTTGGTGATTCGGTCAACAGCGCCGATGCCGTAAAGTCCCTGCTCGATGGCAAGCTTGTTTCGGCGCTTCGCTCAGTCGCGGCGACGATGACGATGGAGCATCTTCACGCCAACCGAGCGGACTTCATTCAGAAGGTGCAAGAGGCGCTGATGACCGACCTCGATATGAACGGATTCCAGCTCGAATCCGTGAGTATTACCCATTTCGATCAGACTGCCTTCGAACATTTCAACGAGAATAACGCGTTCGATGCTGAGGGTCTGACCGTGCTCACGCGCACGATCGAAGAGCGCAAGAAGATCCGCAACGACATTGTGGCGACCAATCGCGTCGCCATCGAACAGCGCAATCTGGAGGCCAACAACCAGTCACTGGAGATCGCCCAGGACGCTGAGAAGGCTCGGCTGACCCAGGAGCAAACGCTCGCTGCTCGCCGGGCCGAGCAAGCCACGGCAATCGCGCAAGCCGAGGCGGAGCAGACCCGGCTCGCCGAGATCGCGCGGATCACTGCCACCCAGGCGAAGACGGTGGCGCAGACCGAGGCGGACAAGATCATCGAGACTGCCACGATCGCCCGTGATGGCGCGATCCAGACCGCTACGATCGAACGCGACCGCAACATCGAGCTCGCTCGCATCACGACCGCAGTCCAGACTGCCCAGAAATCGGAGGAGGAGTCGACGGCGACCGCTGCTGCCAACGAGGCACGCGCTCTGGCCGTGCGGGCCGAGGAAAGCGTGGCCACGGCGAAGGCGACCGAGATCGCCAATCGCAACAAGAACGTCGCAGTCATTGCTGCTACGCAGCGCGCGCAAGAGGAAGCCGTCGGAATTACCGTCGCTGCCACCGCCGAGAAAGAGGCAGCGGAAGCGCGTGCGAGCGCGCTTCGTACCGAGGCGACCGCGGAAGCAGACGCGGAAAAGGCTCGCGCTGCGGGCCGTGAGGTGGCGTTCCAGGTTGACGCTGCCGGCCAGGCGGCAATCAACGAAGCAACCAATCTGCTCAACGACAAACAGACGGCCCTGTTGGTCCGCAAGGCCATGCTGCAAGCGTTGCCCGGGATTATCGCGGCGGCCAGCAAGCCGATGGAGAATATCGACAAGATCAGCATCCTCGACGCACGCGGCCTCCACGGCGGCGGGCCGGAAGTCGAAGGAACGGCCAACGGAGGCAGTCCGAATCTGGCGGACGCGGCCGTCGCTGCCGCGATGCGCTATCGGGTTGGCGGTCCATTGATTGATAGCTTGATGGCGGAAATAGGGATGTCGGGCAGCTCCCTGAACGGAATGCTCGCCAGCAGCGCCGCGGGTGAAGAGCGTCTTTCCGCCAATGGTCGAGATGTCGGGTCGCCCAAGTCTGCTCAAAGCGAGATTGCGAAAGGCGGTGATACCAAAGCGAAAGCAGCATCGACCTGACTTCGATGCAGCCTGGCTATAGCTCCCCGGGGCAGGCATGCCATTGTACAACTGCAACGGGATCGGCCGGATTGCACTGCGACGCAGACTGCAAGTGCAGAACGAGCGCCCGAGCCATCCACGCCGCGAGCCTGCCGAACGTCCGCTAAGGGTGGAAAGCGGACATTCAGGGGTCCTCACCGCAGCTCCAAGCGCCCCCACTTCCGTGATATGTTTCGCAGCAGAGGTGGAACTGCTCTTGGCAGTGAGCGCAGCAAAAATCCTGCCTAATCAGATCGGGCAAAGGTTCTCCGGGTTTCAGCCCGTTTATTGGCGTGACCGGAACAACGCTTCCATTGTTCGCGTCGATAGGGATAATCGTCCCATCATCGATGTTCTGCTTGGCTACATTGACGACCATCCGCAGTTCCCGAGGGACCGTGATCCGCACCGTTCGGCAAAGATCGGCGCAAGCAGGGCAACTCATTTCAACAGCATACCGGCACTCGCTATGTCCGCAATGGGTCGAAAGCGGACACTCGTGCGACGTATTAAAATGGCCGCGAGGCCCGGCGGGACCGTCTGCCCCTTAGACGTTGATTGTCTGGAGCGGACATGCCTGACGGCCGTCACAGTCGCGGATCAACCGGCTCACTTTCCAGCGCCAGGACGCCGAACACGCACTGATGCACCCGGGTCAGCGGGGCATGCTCGACGAAGCGTTGGAGAGCTTCCACGCCCAGCGCGAACTCGCGCATCGCCATCGAGCGTTTGTGCCCCAAACCACGCTTCTTCAGCCGCTCCAGGTTCTCGGGTCGGTCATAGTCCGGGCCGTAGATGATCCGCAGATATTCGCGACCGCGGCATTTGATCGCCGGCTGAAGCAGGCCCTTTTGACCGCGCGCGACGAACTCGAGCGACTTCACCACCATCCCCTCCCCACCGGCGGCCGTCATTGCTTCCCACCAGCCGATCGCGTCCGCAACCTGGGCAGGATCGTCGAGGGAGATGCGACGATAGCCGGTTGCTAGTAGCAGCGTCGGATCCGTCGCGGCGAGGCGATGCGCCTGCTCCATGTGCCAGAGGTGATCCTTGTCCGCATGCACCTGGCCTTCGCTGGCGAGCAGATGGAACGGTGCAATGCGCAGGTCGTCGATGTCGACGAAGGGCGCGACATAGCGATTGTAAGCGGCACGATAGCGTAATGCGTCATCGAGACGTGAAGCGGTCACATCGGCAAGCTCATCGACCGCAACGCCCCTGGCGCGGGCAGCTGTCAGGGCCTGGGACGCCGCATCGAGGCCGGCAATCGCCGCGGCGCCAACCGCGGCATATTGCCCCCGGACCAGTGAACCGGCCTTCATGCTCCATGGCAGGATCTCCGCATCCCAAAGCACCCAATCGGTGCCGAGTGCCTCCCACAGCCCCGCTGCCTCCATCGCGGCGTCGAGCCGGTGCATCGCAGCTGCTTCGAGCGTGGCATCGTTGAAGAACCTGCGCCCGGTGCGCGTTACGATCACCCCGCGCGAACCGTCGTGCACACCGAAGCGCTTCTCTGCGACCGTCTGATTGCGCGCGAGCACAACGAGGGCGCGCGATCCCATATGCTTTTCTTCAGCGACGAGCGTCTTCACGCCCTTGTTGCCATAATAGGCAAAGGCTTCCTCAGGCCGTTCGAGCCAGCCATCTTGCCCGCTTGTTTCCGCTGGCGACATGGTGGGGGGGAGGTGGATCAGCCATCGCGGGTCTACCGCATACCGGCTCATCACCTCAAGCGCGGCCGCGGCGTTGTCCTCGCGCACGGTAACGAAGCCGTAGAGGCGGGTTTCGATAGCCTGCTTGCCGAGGACGTCGGCCAGGTCGAGCTGATGCTGTCCGAGCCCGGTGTCTGCCGGCGGCGCTGCCAAGGGGCGGATTGGTTCGTAGTAGGTGCGCTCCGCGGGCACCGAGACCAGATCGAGCTCAGGATAGCGTAGCGCGGTCAGCTTGCCGCCGAACACGCAGCCGGTATCGATGCAGATCGTGCCGTTGACCCAGTTAGCTTCGAGCACCGGCGTGTGGCCATAAACCACCTTTGCCTTACCCTTGTAGTCGGACGCCCAGTCCCACCGCACAGGCAGCCCGAACTCGTCGATCTCGCCGGTGGTCTCACCATACATGCAGAAGCTGCGCACCGC
Source organism: Sphingomonadales bacterium (assembly GCA_038255245.1). Classification (GTDB taxonomy): domain Bacteria; phylum Pseudomonadota; class Alphaproteobacteria; order Sphingomonadales; family Sphingomonadaceae; genus Allosphingosinicella. The sequence continues at coordinate 9,700 of JBBSLM010000005.1, read as the reverse complement.
GCCTGAGGCCCTGCCCTGCATCTCCTCCTTTACGCCGGCATGGGCAACGACCAGCTTCCCGTCATCGAGCACGAAGTGACTTATGAGGCCGTCCAGCCATTTGCGCATCTCGGCGGCGAACTCGGGAGGCTCCTGGGCGAACTGCGCGATGGTCTCGGCGAGCCCATGGCTCACCTTAACGTTGCGGCCGTCGAGGTGGCGCTTCAATTTATCGTCGTGGTTCCCGACCACGACCATGCCGGTGCCAGCATCGGCCATGTGCTTGGCGATCCTGAGCACATCGGGCGAGCGTGGGCCGCGGTCGACCAGATCCCCGACGAAGATCGCCCGACGACCCTCTGGCGGCGTCACAGTCACCTCTTTGCCGTTCCAGGCAACTGCATAGCCCAGCTCGGCCAGCAGCGTCTCGAGCTCGTCCGCGCAGCCATGCACGTCGCCGATCAAGTCGAATGGGCCGGCCTGATCCCGGCGATCGGTCCACAGCTTGGTGCGAACGATCTCGACAGCATCGACATCTTCGACCGAGCGGAGGCGATGGACATAGCGAATGCCCTCCCGGTTCATACCGCCGAACGAGCGCTTCAGGCTCTGCATATGGCGCCGCACAGGGCCGGCGCCGAATTGGCGATCGGGGCGCGTGGTGTTGCGCGCGATCGCGATGTCCTCCGGCAAGTCGAAGACGATCGCCACGACCAGGGCGTGCCATTTGCGCGCGAGCGCGATCAGCGGCTTGCGGGATTCCGGCTGGACGTTGGTCGCGTCGATCACCGTGAAGCGCCGCGCCTTGAGGCGCTTTTCCATGACGTAATGAAGCACTTGGAAGGCGTCGCCGGTAGCGGCCTGATCGTTCTCGTCATCGGCGACCCAGCCGCGCATCCGATCCGACGAGATGGTCTCGGTCGGCAGAAAATGCTTTGCCGCAAAGCTGGACTTGCCGGTGCCTGAGGCACCGACAAGCAGCACGAGCGCATATTCGGGGATCTCGATCTTCATGCCGCCACCCGCGCCTCGTCGGTGCGCGTGAACACGGCGACCTGGGTGGGATGGCCATGGGCGGGGTCCTCGTTGCCGATGCCCTCGAAGCGAACGGCGTAACCATGCGCCAGGCTAACGCTCTCGGCCCAGTGGCGGAACTCGGAGCGGGTCCATTCGAAGCGGTGGTCAGGGTGGCGCATGGCATCTGGCTGCATGCCCTCGAACAACAAATTATATTCACGATTGGGCGTGGTCACGATCACCGCGCCTGGCCGGGCATGGCCGAACACCACCGCTTCGAATGCGGGCAAGCGCTCCGCCTCCATATGCTCGATCACCTCGATCACCGCAGCAGCGTCGAAGCCCTTGAGCCGGTCGTCGCGATAGACGAGCGAGCCCTGGAGCAGCTCGATCCGCTGGCGCTTCACGTCGGGCATGTGATCGAGCCGAAGCCGGTCGGCAGCTCCGGCGAGCACCCGCGGCGCGACTTCCACGCCAGTAATCTTCCTGAGCCCCGGCACCTTGAGCAGTTCGCGCAGCAGCCGGCCCTCGCCGCAGCCAAGGTCCAGCACACTCTGTGCGCCAAGCCCACGCAGCAATTCGACTACGCGCTCCATCCGCTGGTCATTGAGGCGGATGGGCTTCTCGATTGCTTCTTCGACTGAATCGCGAGCAGCATGTTCCTCGGGCTCGTCGGCATCAACCCTGTCGTCGAGGAGCTGCCTGGCCTGACGCACGAGGCTACCAAAGCCGCGCAAATAGCGTCGCACGATCAGCTCCCGTTCGGGGTGCGTCTCCAGCCAGCCTTCGCCCTTTCGGAGAAGCTTCTCCACTTCGGCCTCGCCAACGTAATAATGCTTGTTGTTGTCGAGCACCGGGATCAGCACGAACAGGTGGGTGAGCAAAGCCGACAGCCGAACATGGCCGGCCAGCTTCAGGGAGACATAGGCGCTGTCACCCCATTCCGGGTGCGCCGGGTCGAGCGCAATGGAGTTCGCCTCCACCCGGTATCCAAGCGGTTCGAACAGCTTGACCAGGAGATCGTCCGCACCGCGCGCGGGCAGTGGCGATATCACCGCTTCCAGCGGTATAGCCTGTTCTGCCAGCTCCTGCCTGAGCTTCGATCGCCCGCCCATCGCGGTGTTGAGCAGCCGCCCCAAGGCCACCGATAGCAGCGACGACGCCGCGTAGGGGCGGTCGTTGACATACTGCTCCTCGGTGCTCCCCTTACCGCGCACAAGTTCGACGGGATCGACCTCCAGTGTGATCGCCGCGGTGCACCGCTCCTCGTTCGCTTCAGGATAGAAGAGCGTCGCCTTACCGAAGCTGAGCTCGACCGAATGCACATTGTCGGGGTGTTTCATCAGCAGGAAACCTAGATCGGTCGCGGGCTGGTGCGTCGTGGCAATGGTCAGAAGCATCGGAAGGTTGGGTGGCCCAAGTTGTTCGCTCTTGCTTACAATGGCCTGCTAAATGGGTGGTGTCGATCAGAAGCAGATGGTTACCCGCCCAAAATCCCTGCCTTTCAAAGACCGAGACCATCTGCTGCGTTCAAACTGCCGGGCTCCTTTTTGCTGATGTCCGCCCTGCAGATTCAGCGGACGCTCGGACTGTCATTTTTCGAGCAATTGCGGCGGGCAGGATGACGCGGCGCAACCCGAGACAGGGAGGGGTGCGGGCTAATTCCAGTCCGTTGCCGTGCCGGAGCGGACTTTGATCTCCACCTCGACGACCGTTTCGATGCAGCGCACGCACAGCGGCTTGGCGAAGCGGGGGTCGAAAAAGTCCTTGAGCAAGGGCGGCCGAGGCGCAGCGAAGTAAAATTCCGGGTCCAGATTGACGGTCTCGTCGCCGCCGACCTTGAGCTCGTCCTTCCGCGTGACTTCCTCCAGGATGCACGGCGCATGGGTGAAGCCGGCGCGGCGCAGCGCATAGGCGCGGTGATAGCCATTCTGCAGGACGACGCGTTTGCCGCTGCGCACCGCGCTCATGAAATTCGCGCCGAAGCCGACCGGCAGCCCCACCATTGCCGCGACCGGCGCATCCACCCCGGCGGCGTCCAGCTGGGCGCCGCGCAGCAGCATCGGCGAGCGTTCGCGCAGATCGGTGGATGGCGAGCTGAACAGCCAGCGATGGTCGCCCAGCCGCTGCACCCGGACCGGCGGCAGGTCGCGCTGCAATGGCATGCAGAAATTGAAGCGCCCTTCGAGACCCCGCCCGATCGCGCTCGCGCTCAGATCGTAATGGCCGTGCTCGACATGGATTTGACTGCAGATGAGCTTGTCCAGTTCGACCATCGCGAAGGTGATGGGCAGTTCGGAGAAGGAACGGCGAAACCAGGGATGCTCGCGCACCTTCTGCTCCATCGGCCGCAGGCCTTTGGGCAGCGGCCGGCAGCCGATCCTGTCCGCCAGGCCGGCTTCGGTCGAGGACAGTTCGTGATAGATGTCGTTGGCCGCTCGCCATTCATCGACGAGCGCGCCGGGATCGGCGCTATCGCCACCAAGCACCTTGGTGCGGGAGAACTGGAGATAATCCTCCAGCGAGGGCTGGCCGACCAGCCAGATCAGCTCGCGTGTTTCGACAGGCGGAGCAGGGTTGGACGTGATCGGGTCATGGCGCATGATGTGGCGCTAGCATGACCACCTTGCCAAACAGTTGAGCAGGCGGGCCGCTTCCGTCCCTACGGAAGGCGGCCCGCCGCCAGGCTGGCTCAGCAATATTTGCGGCTGCCGCGCGACTTGCTGGACTTGCGGCTCTTCTTGGACTTGCTGGACTTTCTCGATTTCCGGCTCTTGGGCGGACTCGGGCTACGGCCCTTGCCGCTGCTGCCCGCGCCATAGACATGCGAAAGCTCGTCGATTTCCAAATCACGCATGATTTCTCTCCCGTATCGGTGTCGTGAGACAACCGGGGATCATTTATTGTCGCCGTAACGGATCTGTCACGAACTGGATTCGAGCGAGTGTCCCAGTGTAGGACAGTGGCCACGAGTCCGGCCTTCCCCCGGGGATCCGACGCAGATGAGACGCCAACTTGTGCGGCTTAATACCCGCGACGCGTCTGGTTCAACCGAGGCGCCCGCCCGTCGCGCGGAACAGGTCGATCGCCGCGTCGATGCGCTGCTGCCGGGCAATTGCCATGGCTTCCTCAGCTGCGATCAATCGCTCGTCCGCGTCCAGCGTATCGCGCAGATCGGACATGCCTTCGGTATATTGCAAACGGGTCAGCTCAGCGGTGCGCCGCGCCTCCGCCGCCATTTGCTCGATCAACCGCTCCCTTTGCGCGGCGCGCGTGACGGCTGCGCGCGCATTTTCGGTTTCCCCGAGAGCCGCCAACAGCGTGCGCCGGTAGAGTTCGACGCTCTCGCGTTGCCGGGCCGTCGCCAATTCGAAATCGCCGCGCAGGGCGCCACGGTTGAAAATGGGCGCGAGCAGCGACGCGCCGAGCGAGAATAAAGCGTCCAGGGGGCCGCCACTCGCCGACTGAAGAAAGCTTCCGCCGGACAGGCGAAGCCGCGGGTAAAAGGCGGCGCGCGCGCTGGCGACGTCGCCGCCGGCCGCGGCGATGCCGGCTTCGGCGGCTCTGACGTCCGGCCGCGCACCGACCAGGACTTGCGGGTCGGCGCTGTCGAATTGCGGAATGGCGAGCCGATCCAGATCGGCGGGCTCGGCCCGGAAGAGCGGAGCCTCCTCCCCGCACAGAATCGCGAGCGCGGATCGTGTCTGGACCAGAGCGAGGTCCAGCCGCACCCGCTCGGCCCGCAGACCCAGCAACTGGCCGTTCTGGCGCCCCACATCCACCGTCGTCGCCTCCCCGGCGTCGCGGCGCACGGTGATGATCCGTTCCAGCTCCACCGCTTTGGCGATGTTTCGATCGAGCAGGGCTATTCGCCGCGACAAGGCGGCGCGTTCGACAAAGGCGCGCGAGACCTCGGCCTCCAGCACGACGGCGAGCGCCCGGCGGTCCTCTTCCGCGGCGCGAACCCGATCCCGGCTGGCGCGGTTGGCGGCGGCGGCGCCGCCGAACAGATCGAGATCGTAAGAGATGTCGAGCCCGGCGAAGGCGTCACCTTGGTCGCCGCGGGCCGCGCCACGATTGCTGACAAGTTCGCCGCCGGCTGACAGGGACACGGTCGGGAGCGACGCGGCGCGGGCGGACCGCAGCCGCGCCCGCGCTTGATCGACACGGGCGGCGGCAATAGCGAGGTCCGGATTTCGCCGCAGTGCGCGGCCGACCAGTTCAGTCAATTCGGGCGATCCAAGCGCCGGACCGAGACCCAGTCGCTGGTCGGCGGACAGTTCACCCCCGGCCAGCTCTTCGCTCCAGGCAATCGCTTCGATCCGGGGCTGGTGCTGCAACTGCAGCGCCGGCGCGCAGCCGAACAGCGCAGTCGTCGCGGCGGCAAGCAGGAGCGTGGGGCGGCGGGTCATGCCTGCTTCTTAGCTCCACGAGGTTAAAGAGTGGCTGACCGCATTTCAGTGTTGGCAACCGATTAACCTCTATTTCAGCGCTTTGCGGTAGCTGCGGCCAAACGGCAGACCGGGGCGGCGCTCAAGATACTCATGGCAGAACTTCTGTTCCGACCCGAAGTGATTCAAGCTGGGCGGCAACGCCTGACAGGCGCGGTCGTCGCGGCTGTGCCGCCATCGTCGCGCGTCTATACCGGATTGCTGGCACTCGTGCTTCTCGCAGGCGTCGCCTTTCTGGCACTTGGGAATTACGCGCCCAGCGCGCGAGCGCGGGGCGTCATTGCTTACGGCGAGGGGATCGCGCGGGTCTATCCCGCGGCGGCGGCGGAAATTCGTGAGATCCACGTGCGGCCCGGTCAGCAGGTGGAAGCGGGCGCGCCGCTGGTGACGCTCGCCGTCGCACAAGGGCGCGACGGCTTGCGGCCGCAGATCGCGCAACTAGCACAACAGGATGCGGAGCTTGCCCGGCAGAGCGAACTGACCGGGGCGCTGGGGAGCAGCGAAGCAACCGGCCTCGAACAACAAAAGCGCGGGCTGCAAGCATTGATCGGCTCGCTGGAACGCCAGCGGGCTCTGGCGCAGGGTCAGATTGGCCTCGCCGAGACTGCCGTCGGCCGGGCCTCACGCCTTGCTCGCCAAGGTGCCGGTGCGCAGCGACAGGTAGAGGAGAGCCGCGCCGCCCTGCTGTCTCGCCGCGCCGAGCTTGAAAACCTGGCGGAGCGACTCATTACGCAGCGTGAGGCGCTGCGAGCCCTGACCATCCAGATCGAGCAGAAGCGCCTCCAGACCAGCCAGAACCATTCGCTATTGGCTGCCCAGCGCGCCGCTCTCGCCGAGCAGCGCGAGGCATTGATCCGCGCCGATCAGATCACCCTCACGGCCCCCGTAGGGGGCGAAATCGGTGATATCGCAATGACGCCGGGCCAACGGGCCGCGCCGGACCGGTCATTGGTGACGATCGTGCCGGCGGAAAGCCCGCTCGAAGTGTGGCTTTATGCCCCGTCGGGAGCGGTGGGCTATGCCGAGCCCGGCCAGCAGGTGCGACTGGAGTTCGACGCCTTTCCCCACCAGCGCCACGGCTCCGGCAAAGGAACTGTACAAGAAGTATCGCGAGTCTCCGTCGAACCGAGCAGCATCGGCACCGATCTTGGTCTGACCGAACCCGCCTTCCGCATTCGCGTGCGCATCGACGAGCTGCCGCGCAATGCCGACCGCATTGCTCAGGCACTGCGTCCCGGCATGACCGTCAGCGCCGCTCTTGTGCAGGAGCGGCGCAGCCTTTGGGAAATGTTCTTCAACCCGATGGCGAGCGCGTTCGGCCGATGAGCGCGATCGAATGGCCCTGGTCGCGCCGGCTGCAGCCGGTGCTGCAATCGGAAGCCGCGGAATGCGGGCTGGCGGCGCTGACGATGGTCGCGCGTTATCACGGTCACCGCGTCAATCTGGTGGGTCTCAGGCAGCTTTATCCCATCTCGGCCAAGGGCGCGACGCTGGAGCATCTGGTTCGTATCGCTTCTGGCCTGAATCTGTCCTCGCGGCCGGTGCGGCTTGAACTGGATGAGCTCGACCAATTGCAGCTGCCGGCGGTGCTGCACTGGGATCTGAATCATTTCGTCGTGCTCGAAGGCGTTTCCGGCCGCCGGGCGACGATCGTCGATCCGGCGGTCGGGCGCCGCGTAATGACGCTCGACAAGGTCAGCCGGCATTTCACCGGCGTCGCGCTGGAACTCATGCCTTCGCCGGAATTCAGGCCCGTAAATGCGCAGCCACGCACGCGCCTCAGCGATCTGTGGTCGCGCCTGCAAGGCTTCCGGTCCGCCTTCACGCAGGTGTTGATCCTGTCCCTCATGATCCAGGCGCTGGCGCTGCTGGCGCCGTTCTACATCCAATTGGTGGTCGACGAGGGGATCAGTCAGGGCGATGGCAGTCTGCTACTGCTCCTGCTCGTCGGCTTCGGCGCGATTTACGCGCTGCGCGCCATCATTGCCGCCCTTCGTGAATGGGTGGTGCTGACGCTCGGCCAATCCCTGTCCTATCAACTCGGCGGCAATGTCGTGCGCCACCTCCTGCGCTTGCCCGTCGGCTATTTCGAGCGGCGTCACGTCGGCGATGTCATGTCGCGTATGGGCTCGATCCAGCCGATCCAGTCGCTGCTCGCCCACGGCCTGGTCGCCTTCATCATCGACGCGGCCTTAATCGTCACCACCCTTATCGTCATGTTCCTGATCAGCGCGACGCTGGCGGGCGTCGCGCTGGCAGCGACCGGCGCCTATCTTCTGGTCACGCTCCTACTTTACCCGCGGCTGCGGCGACGCACCGAGGAAGAGATCGTCGCGGGAGCGAATGAGGACACCTACCTCATGGAGACGTTGCGCACGATGCGCGCGATCAAGTTGCACGCGCACGAGCCCGTGCGGGAAAGCGGCTGGCGCAACCTTTATGCCGAAGTCATCTCGTCCAGCTACCGCGCCCGCATCGTCGGCATCCAACAGGGCCTGGCCGAGGAATTGCTGTTCGGCCTGTCCTTCCTCCTCACCGTCTATCTCGGCGCATTGGCGGTGTTAGGCCAGACTTTGACCGTTGGCGTGCTCCTCGCCTTCCTCGCTTATCGGGCCAGTTTCTCGTCCAGCGCCACCGCGCTCGTCAGCCAGTTCCAGAAATGGCGGCTGCTGCGGCTGCACCTGGAGCGGTTGTCCGATATCGTCTGCCAGGAGCAAGAACAGGTGGGCCTCGCGCCCACGCGCGTGCTGCTCGCCGGTCCCGAAATCAAAGCGGACCAGCTCGGCTTTGCTTACAGTCCGGGTGAGAAGGCGATCTTCACCGGGCTGAATTTTCACGTCCCGTCGGGCAGCTTCGTAGCCGTCACCGGGCCATCCGGCGCGGGCAAAACCACCTTGATGCGGCTTCTCCTCGGCCTCCTCCCGCCCACGCAAGGCCAGATCACGATCGACAATATCCCGCTCGGCCCGGCCTCGCTCGCCGGCTGGCGCGGACGGATCGGCGCGGTCATGCAGGACGATCATCTGCTCACCGGCACGTTGCTCGACAACATCTGCTTTTTCGATCCCGAAGGGGATGAGCAGCAGGTGAAGTATTGCGCGCGCCTCGCCTGCATTCACGACGACATCGTCAAGATGCCGATGGGCTATCACAGCCTGGTCAGCGACATGGGGTCGGCGCTTTCCTCGGGACAACGCCAGCGCATCCTGCTGGCGCGGGCGCTTTACCGCGATCCCGACGTGCTCTTTCTCGACGAAGGAACGGCCAATCTCGATCCGAAAACGGAAGCGGCAATCGCGGACATGATCTGCCAATTGCCGATCACGCGCGTGGCGATCGCCCACCGTCCCGCGCTGATCGATCGCGCTGATATCGTGCTTCGGCTCGACGAAACGGGGCTCGTCGAAGTTGAAAGGCGCCTCGCCGCGACCGCTTTAGCGAACTACGCCGGCTCCAACGCCCACCGCTAGCGCGGCGCCTGGCCTATCCGAAGCGCGTCGCCCCCGCTTTCAGCTGGTTCAAGCTCAGCCGCTGGTGGCTGGCCAACACGTCCTCGACGACGCCGGACTGCACGGGCGGCACGAACTCACAGCGGTAGAGCTGCCCACCTTGACCTTCCAGCCGAGCGCGGTGCGGCGCCAGGCCCGCTATCTTCAACCACACTAGGTTCGAAGTCTCGACCGGCTCGCTAATGGAAAGCCTGCACCCGGATGGCGACAGGTCAGTCACATGGGCCGCGACTACCCGCGTGCGGGTTTCCCGGCTAAAGCCGTTCAGATTCATCATTCTTCGCCGCGAGAGGCGATGGTCGCGGGGCAGCGCCACGGCCAAAGTCGCCTTCAAGGTCACGACCAGCGCGCCCCAAATGCCACGCTCCAGCCTGCCGTATAATGCGTCACAGGAAATCGGGCTTGAGGATCTTGTCCCACTTCGCTTCGGTTTCCGAAAGACCCTGCGAAGCCAGGCGCGGTCGCCCGCTACCGGCCGGGCGCGTATGGCCGGGGCGCTGCGCCTGAACCTTTGTCGCGCTGCTAGCTTCTTTTTTCGCGCGTTCTATCGCGTCGGAGAGTCTGCCAGTCGTCATGATGTCACCTATTCGCTTCTTGCAAGTTTCATAGCGCGCGCCGTTCAACGCCGGGTTGCCGCACCCGGTGAATCCGCCGTTAGGGCAAGTTGGGCGGGTCATGCGTTGCCGCCGCGCGTCCGACAACGAAATCTTGATCAAGCGTCGGTAATTGTCGGGACGGACTGTT
>JBBSLM010000004.1:0-23555 GCA_038255245.1 Sphingomonadales bacterium | reverse complement strand
GAGCGGCTGTAGAGCAGGTCGGATATTGCGGCGGCGTCCATGCCTTTGGTCTCGATCAAATGGAGCAGGATACCCGGATCGATCGCGCCGCAACGGGTCGCCATGATCAGCCCTTCGAGCGCCGAAAAGCCCATGGTGGTAGCGACGCTTCTGCCTCGGTCCATCGCGCACAGGCTGGCGCCGCTGCCGAGATGGGCGACGATGGTCCGGCCTCCGGCGCGCTCGCCATCAAGCGCGCGCAGCTGGCCAGCAACATACGCATAGGACAGGCCATGGAAACCATAAGCGATCATGCCCTGCGCGCAAAGGTCGCGCGGCAATGCATAGAGCGTGTCGAGCCGGGGCCGCGCAGCGTGAAAGGCGGTGTCGAAACAGCCGATTTGCACCGCATCAGGCAGTCGCGCGGCAGCAAAGCGGACGATGTCGAGATTGTGTGGCTGGTGCAGCGGCGCGAGCGGCACCAGCGCCTTAAGCCGGTCGAGCGCAGCGGCGTCGAGCCGCACCGGCTCGGCGAACTCAGCGCCGCCATGGACGATGCGATGGCCGACCGCGGCGAGGCCGTCGAGCAGGCCCAGCGCACCGAGTTCGTCGAACACCAGCGCGGCCGCGGCGCGCAGGTCGATCGGGCCATCGGCTGCGGATCGTGGCAAGGTGGTCTCATCCCCGACCGCGAGCTTGAGCGAGGGGACCGAGCCGAGGCGCGAAAGATTGCCCGCCGCAACCCGCACCGGGGGCGCGCCCTGCTCGAAGAGCGCGAACTTCAGGCTGGACGAACCGGCGTTGAGAACCAGCAGACGGCCCGTCATCGCGGCGGTTTCAAGCGCTGGTGTCCCGCGACCAGCAATGCAGCGGCGCACGAAGCGAGCCGGGTCGGCTCGTCATCGGCGCGGCTGGTAAGGATGATCGGCACCCGTGCGCCGATCACGATGCCCGCCGACAATGCGCCTGAGAAATAGGTGAGCTGCTTGGCGATCATATTGCCCGCCTCGATATCGGGAGCGATCAGCACATCGGCTCGCCCCGCGACCTCTGACATTATATGCTTGGCCGCCACCGCCGAGGGCGAGATGGCATTGTCGAACGCCAGCGGTCCATCGACGATGCCGCCGACGATCTGGCCGCGATGCGCCATCTTGGCGAGCGAGGCGGCATCGGTGGTCGCGAGCATCCCCGGATGCACCGTCTCGACCGCCGCCAGCACCGCGACGCGCGGTTCGGATATGCCCAGAGCCACCGCGCAATCGATCGCGTTCTGGACGATGTCGCGCTTGGCGGCGAGATCGGGCGCGATGATGATCGCGGCGTCGCTGACCAGCAGCAGTCGCGGATAATCGGGCACCTCGAAGATGAAGACATGGCTCATCCGACGGTCGGTGCGCAGCCCGGTGTCGCGATCGACCACTGCGCCGAGCAGCTCGTCGGTGTGCAGGCTGCCCTTCATCAGCGCGGCCACCTTGCCGTCGAGGGCCAGCCGGCACGCTTCGGCGGCGGCGGCATGGCTGTGTTCGACCGGCACCAGTTCGAAGCGGGCTATGTCCAGACCGGCAGCGGCGGCGACAGAGCGGATCTTTGCTTCGGGACCGACCAGCACCGGCTCGATCAGGCCCTGGTCGCAGGCCGCCAGCGCCCCGCCGAGCGAGGCGGGATCGCACGGATGCACTACCGCCGTGCGCACCGGATCGCGGTTGGCAGCGAGCGCCATGATCTCGGCCATGCTGCGCGGCGGCGCGGGGAGGGGTTGGGCCAAAGCGCTCATGCGGTGATAGCGATCTTGAGCACGCCGTCGCGCTGATTGGCGAACAGCTCGTAGGCCGCCTCGATGTCGTCGAGAGCAAAGCGATGAGTGACGAGCGGCCTGGTATCGAGCCGCGCCGAAGCGATGACATCCATCAGCCGGCCCATGCGCTCCTTGCCACCCGGACACAGGCTGGTGACGATGGTGTGATCGCCCAGCCCAGCTGAAAAGGCATCGAGCGGGATGGTGAGGTCGCCCGAATAGACCCCTAAAGACGACAAGGTTCCGCCGGGGCGCAGCACCCGCAACGCAGCCGCGAAGGTCTGCTGCTGGCCGAGCGCCTCGATCGCGACATCGACGCCGCGCCCATCGGTCAGCCGCATGATCTCCGCCACCGGGTCGCTCTGGGTGAAATCGACGACATGGTCGGCGCCCATCTGGCGAGCGATCGCCATCCGCTCGGGAATCGAATCGACCGCGATGATCGTCGTCGCGCCCATCAGCCGCGCCCCGGCGGTGGCGCACAACCCGATCGGCCCCTGCGCGAAGATCGCCACGCTGTCGCCGATCCGCACCTTGCCGCGCTCCGCCCCGGCAAAGCCGGTGGACATGATGTCAGGGCACATCAGCACCTGTTCGTCGCTCAATGCATCGGGGATGGGCGCGAGATTGGTCATCGCGTCGGGGACCAGTAAATATTCGGCCTGCGCACCGTCAATCGTGTTGCCGAAGCGCCAACCGCCCATCGACTTGAAGCCATGCTTTGTCCCCGCCCCGTCCTGCGAGTGGACCCCGCACAGGCAGGCGGCGCTGTGACCGCTGGGGGTAATCGCGCCAGCAATGACGCGCTGCCCCTCGCGATAGCCCTGCACCGCCGATCCCAGCTTTTCGATGATTCCCACCGGCTCATGGCCGATGGTCAGCCCGCGTTCGACCGGATATTCGCCCTTGAGGATATGCACATCGGTGCCGCAGATCGTGGTGGTGGTGATCCGAATCAGCGCGTCGAGCGGGCCGACCTCGGGAACCGGCTTGTCGTCGAGCACGATGCGGTTGGGTTCGACGAAAATGGCTGCTTTCATCATGCGTGGCACGAACGGATCTCCTGGCGACGGGGGTCGGATTGCGATGTGCTCCGAGCTTAGCAAGGATCGGGACTGGCGAACTGATCGAGATTAGACTTTCGCCAAAGCGCACCGGCAACCCGGCTGAACGTGCTTCGGCGGTCGCTGACGGACGCAGCGCCTGAGCCAGCCGGCGGTCGCTAGGGAGGCCTCCGTCGTCGATCCCACCCACCGTGAGGTCATGGAGCTTGTCGAGGTCGCAGAGCCTGTCTGGCACACCGAAAGACACTGCTCATGCCATGTCCACCCGGACGGAAAGCTGGCGGACCTTTGCGGCCTCCCGCAGTTGGGCTGCCTTTGCCAGCGCGACTCGATGCTGACCTTCGACCAGCTCAGACGCTTCCGCCGTAAACTGTCGGCCCATCCCAACGGGCGTGATCACATCCAGTTGCAAGACGGGCGCCCGCACCTCGGCATCAAGTGCGGACGCCATCCCCATTGCGTAATGTGCGGGTCCGCAATCTGTTCGTAGCGTCTCAGCGGAGACGTGCAGAAAGAAGGCTTCTGATCGTTTCGCTCCCAAGAATTCGCGTCGTTCAGCGCGCGCGGTTCAGCGCGCGCGAGGAAACGCAGACAGCGATAGCCGCAGAATTTCGAAGATGCTGGTAGCTTGGGAAGCGTCTGCTCTACCATTGAGCTACGCCCGCCTGCGCCCCGACCGAGTGGCCGGGGCTTTGGCGGGCAAGCCCGGACGCGGGCAAGCTATTGCCGCGGCGGATTGCCGGACGGGTCCGGGGCCGCGGGCGGCGCGCCTTCGGGTGGATAGCCGGGCTGGGCCTGGGCGGGCGGATAGGGCTGAGGCGGATAGACCGGCTGCGAATAGCCAGGCTGCGGCGGATAATCCTGGGGTGGATAGCCGGGTTGGCCAGGTTGGCCGGGTTGGCCGGGATATTGCGTGTGCGGCGGCGCGCCGTAGCCAAGATAAGACGGCTGCGCGACCGGGCGCGGCGCGGGCTGGATTGGGCCGAGCGCGAACCAGCCATGCGAATCCGGCTGCAGAAGGAAGATGGTCGCCCCCATCATCGCTGCCAGCGTGACCATGTCGAGCACCAGATAGAGCAGGGCCATGCCCTCGCCGCCTCTGCCGAGGTCGTTGATCCGCGTCACCAGCAGCACCGCGATCACCGCGGCGCAGACGCTGAAGCCCCACCGCCCCAAATCGTGCCGCCGCCGCGAGCCGTAATAGGTGACGAACGCGAGCGCGCCGAACAGGAGGAGCACGAAGAGCATCAGGAAATAGGGTGCCGCGCCGGTGACGACCCGCTGGGTGAGCGCCTGGATGAACATGACGAACACCGTCACGCCGCCGAGCGCCGACGCGCCCCAGCCGAGCTTCTCGAACAGATTGATGGATTTCGGCCGCATGCTTGCTCCCCTGACTGCGGCGACTCAGCCGCGCTGGCGACAGAGTAAAGCAAGCGTGGAAAGGCTCAAGCCGGGCTCAGAATCCCACGCGCAGTGACGCCACGATCGTGCCGTCGGCATTGGCCACGCCTGCATCGGTATCGACATATTCGAGCAGGAAGGTCGCCGGCCCGGTCTTGCGTTCGATGCCGATCCGCCAATCCATATAGTCGCTGAGGCCGGTGAAGCGCGCCGCGCCGCTGGTATAGCCGACCCGCGCGTTGACGGTGACCGGGAGGATGATCAGCCCGGCGCTGAGATCGCCATAAACGTAGAGGCTGTCATTGCCGCCGAGCGCGTCCTGCTCGGGCGCGTAGGCGGCGCCGACCTCGGCCGTGGCCGGGCCCAAAGTGTGCCGGAGCGCCGCATAGGGTTCGACATAATCGGCGCTGCTCAGGCCCTCATTGTTCGGGAAGGCATAATATTGGACGCCGACATCGAGTTCGGTCGCGGTCGCAATCTCGCGCGAATAGCCGGCATAAGCGCTCAATTCGAGATTGCCGGGCCGCAGATTGTCGGTCAGGGTCGAGGCAAAGACGCCCCCGTAGAAGCCGCTATTGTGGCTCAGCGAGAAACTGCCCTGCAGCGCCGGGTCGCCGTCCGACTGGGAGACGCCGCGGTAGCGATAATCGGTCGTCGCCGTGGCCCGGCCGCTGACGGTGAGGCCGCCGACCGAGACCTGCGCCGCCGCCGGGACGGCGCAAACGGCCCCCGCCATCGCGGTCAACCACCCAGCCCAACGCACCATCTTTCGTCTCCACGCAACAATTCGGGCCGCGCTAGCCCAAGCGGCCTGCCTCCGCCAGCGTCAGGAAAATGCCGCCGCCATGTCGGTTTCCTGTCATGGTTAGGAACGCATTAACCATTACACGGCATTTCTACTGCCAACTCAGAGGGATTGGCGGACCGAAATGACCATTGAGACCTGCGACACCGTCGAAAGTGCGACAGCCGGCCTGCTGATCGGCGACAGCAATGCGATGCTCGAGGTCCGCCGCCAGGTCGCGCAGGTGGGTCCGTCCGACGCTTCCGTGATCGTCACAGGTCCATCCGGCTCCGGCAAGGAAATGGTCGCCCGCGCGATCCACGCCGCCAGCCGCCGCGCGAAGGGTGCGCACATTTCGGTCAATTGCGGCGCGATCCCGCGCGAACTGATCGAATCCGAATTGTTCGGGCATGAGAAGGGCAGCTTCACCGGCGCCCATGCCCAGCATCGCGGCCGGTTCGAGGAAGCCGATGGCGGTACCCTCTTCCTCGACGAAATTGGCGACATGCCGCACGACATGCAGGTCAAATTGCTGCGCGTGCTGGAGGACCGCCGCGTCACCCGCGTCGGCGGCCGCGGCGCGATGCCGGTGGACGTGCGCGTCGTCTCCGCCACCCATCGCTGCCTCGACACCGCGATCGACGAGCAGAAATTCCGCGAGGATCTGTTCTATCGCCTCGCCGTCTTCCCGATCGAGCTGCCGAGCCTGGCCGAGCGGCGCGAGGACGTGCCGCAGCTGGTCCACCATTTCCTCAAAAGCCCGGGGGCCAAGCGCGCGCGCATCCTGTTCAACAGCAAGGCGCTCGACCGGCTCGCTTTGCACGACTGGCCGGGCAATGTCCGCGAGCTGAAGAACCTCGTCGAGCGCGCCTGCATCCTGCATCCGGGCGAGACGATCGGCGCCGAGCAGGTCGATCGCCTGCTGATGCGCCGCGGCCGTGTCGCCGCCGCCGAGCGCGCCGCGTTGTGGGCCGCGACCGAGGTGGTGGCCGAGCCTGCATCGGTGATCGAGGAGAGCGTGCCCGAAGCGCCGCGCCTCAGCCGCGACAAACCGGTCGCACTGAAGGCGATGATGGCCGAAATGGAGCGCAAGTGGATCGAGGATGCGCTGACGCTGTCCGGTGGCGTGGTCGCCGAGGCGGCGCGCCTGCTGACGCTGCAGCGCACGACCCTGATCGAGAAGATGCGCAAGTACGGGATCGAGGCGGCCTAGCTGCTCGGGCCTTGCCAGCGCAAATTCCGGTTGCATCTCCGGGGTTTGCGGCCATCATGACACCGAACGGATTTGGGGGGTGTCGTGCGCAAAACAGGTTCGATTCTCGCGGCTTTTCTGGCAAGCACAGGTTCGGCCTACGCCCAGAATGATCGCGTGCAGCGCGGTCCCGTGCCGGATTGGGTGGTTCCGGCCGAACTGATGGCCGTGCCGGAGAACGCCAGCGGCCTGGTGTTCGTGCGGCGCAACGACACGCTTGTCCGGCTCGACGAACAGGGGCAGTCCAATTTCCTTAGCTACCGGGTCAAGATTCTGCATCCGAACGCTCTGCAGCTCGGGAATTTGGCCATTTCGTGGAATCCGGCCGGCGGTTCCGCAACCGTCCATGTCGTGCGGGTCCATCGCGACGGCGCGACGATCGAAGCACTGGACAATGCCCAGTTCGAAATTCTGCGCCGCGAGGATCAGCTGGAGGCGGCGAGCCTGACCGGCATCCTGACCGCGACCATGCGCATCCCCGATCTGCGCGTCGGGGACGAAGTAGAAGTGGCGATGACGATCCGCAGCAAGGATCCGACGCTGGGCACGAGCGAGGCCGGGATGCTCCTGCTATCGCCGACCCCGGCGCCGGGACGCTTCCGGCTCGGCCTCAACTGGGCAGACGGGCACGAACCCACGCTGCGGCTGAGCCCCGATGTTGCATCGCTGGCGCGGCGGGACTCACGGGCCGTGACGCTTCACTTCGACAATCCGCCGCCGGCCACCGCCCCCAACGACGCGCCCATCCGTCACCGGCTGCAGCGGATGATCGAATTCAGCGACTTTCCCGATTGGGCTGCGGTCTCAAGGCTTTTTGCTCCGCTCTACGCCACCGCCGCGACACTGAGCGCGAACTCGCCACTGCGCGAGGAGGTGCGGCGGATCGCCGCCGCGCACGCGAGTCCGCTCGACCGGGCGAGCGCGGCGCTGCGGCTGGTGCAGCAGGACGTGCGTTACGTCTATGTCGGCGTGAATGGCGGCAACTTCCTGCCCGCGACCGCCGACGAGACCTGGCAGCGGCGCTATGGCGACTGTAAGGGGAAAACCGCTTTGCTGCTCGCGCTGCTGAACGGCCTCGGCATCGAAGCCGAAGCCGTGGCGGTGAACAATCAGGGCGCAGACGATGGGCTGGACGAACGGCTGCCGACCCCGGGCGCGTTCGATCACGTCCTCGTCCGGGCGCGGATCGGCGGCAATGTCTACTGGCTGGACGGCACGCTGCCGCCCGTCGCCACGCCGAGCGGGGAGCCGGTGCTGCCCTACAATTGGGTGCTGCCGGTCACGGCGCCGGGCAGCTCGATCGAAAATCTGCCGTGGCGGCCGGCGCGCATTCCCGAAGAGGTCAGCCTGTACGAAATCGACGCGCGGGCGGGCTTCGACCAGCCGGCGCGGATCGTCACCACGACGATCACGCGCGGCATAACCGGCCTGCAGCAGCATATGCAATTTTCCGCGCTGACGCCGGCGCAACTGCTTACCGGCCTGCGGCAGCAGATGGTCGGCACCAGCGGCGGCTTCCAGACCGTCGAGGACGCCCGATGGCGCTACGACGCGCGGGCGCGGGCAAGCGTGCTGACGATCACCGGCACCCGCGCCGTCGACTGGACCGACGGAAGCTTCGGATCGAAATATATCACCCTGCCGGGCGGCGGCTTCAATCCGCCGGAGCGGCGGGTCCGGCCCGCCGATCAGGACCAGAACGTGCCCTATTACACGCAGCCGAGCTTCACCTGCCACGCCACGACCGTGCGGCTGCCCGAAAGCACACAGCCCGCCAACTGGTCCTACAATGATGGCTTCGACACTCGGATTTTCGGGCGGAACTATTACCGGGCCTTCGACCTGCGCGACGGCGCGATCCGCATGGTGCGCGGCTCCCGCGTAGAGCAGCCGGAGATCGACGCGGCAACGGTGCAGCGGGACAATGCGCGCATCCCGTCCTTCGACAACAGCATGGCGCAGGTCACCTACCGACCGTCGCGGTCTTTGTCGCCCAGCGGGAGGCAGCGCGTGCCGGCCACCTATGAGATCGACTGGACGGGCGACGCCGTGCCTTGCCTGGCGGCCGCCGCGGGCGGCTAGGCGGCGCTCTTACCGGATCTGCGCCCACGCCTCCGCGATCCCGGACAGCATCTCCCGCGCCTGCGTGATCTTCGCGACGTCATTCTCGCGCGCTCCAGCCATCACCAGGCGGCGGCCTTCGCGGTAGATGCGGGCGAGGCCGAGGGCGATCTCGCCGCCGCTCTCGAAGTCCAGGCTGGTCTCAAGCCCGCTGAGCAGGCGAAGCGCGCGGGCCTGCTTGTCGCCACGCTGGCCGAAATCCTTCTTCGCGGCGGCGGCAGCCATCGCGTCGAGCGCCTTCAGCAATTCGTCATAGAGGATGCCGACCAGGGCATGCGGATCGGCGCCCTCGACGCGGCTCACCACATCGACCGCCTGATAGCGCGCCCGCGCCGCTCCGAACTGGCCCTTTGCAACGTACATATGCCTACCCCATTCAAAAGCTTACAGAAACGACGGCTCAGTCGTTCGAATTGGTCCACATCTTCACTTGCTGGTCGAGATAGCTCTGCGTCGCCTTGAACGACGAGACCTGCCGCTCCATCGCGGTGAAGGTCTTCAGCAGCTGGTTGTAATAAGCGCTCGACCGCTCCTCGACGTCCATGCGGTCGTCTTCGATCTGCGTCCGCTCCTTCTGCAGCCGGTCCGAAGCCGCCGCGAACGGACCGTTGCGGTCGCGCAGCGCGTCGCGGATCGCGTTCAGCGCACCGCCCAGGCCGGCCTCGACCGTGATTGTGGCGCTGCTCACGGCGCCATCGACGCGCAGGATCATGCCAAGCGCGGTCGAGCCGGACGGGGCAACGAGATTGGTCTCGACGCCGGTCATCGCCACGCCGTTCACAAAGCCGGAGGCCGGCGTCGGCCCCGAAGCCGGGACGATGTCGGTCAGCGTGTAAGTGCCCGGCTTCACCCGACCCATCGCGCTCTGGATCGAAACCGCGGCGCTGCTGCTCCACTGGCTCGGATTGAACAGGGCCTCGACCGCGTCCGGCTGGCTGGTCAGCATTTCCTGCAGGCGGAATGTATCCAGGCTCAAGGTGCCGTCGCGATTGGTGCGGATGCCGACTTCGGCCAGCGAGTGCGGCCCGTCGCCGGCGACGGTGAGCATGGTGGTGCTCAGCGCGCCGAGCTGGCGCACCATCGCGCGGACGCCGACATCGCCCTGCAGCGGCCCGCCCTCGCCATTGACGCCGGCCTTGGTCGCGTCCTTCACCAGCGTCATCAGCTCGTTATAGGCGGCGACGAAATCGCTCATCCCCTGCTCGATCTCGGCCTTTGGGCGGCTGGCGCCCAGCGAGACGATCGTGCCGGGCGCGGCCTTCTTCAGGTCGATCTGCACGCCGGGGACGAGATCGGTGAAGCTGTTATTGCCACGCGTGACGGTGACGCCGTCCAGCTTCACTTCCGCGTCCTGCGCGACCTGCGCCTCGGTCATGCCGCCGGAGACGCCGGGACCGAAGGCGAAGCGCTCGAGGCCGCTGGTCGTGCCGCCCGGGACGGAAAGCGTGAAGGCGTTGGCCGCGCCGGTCTGGCCCTTCAGCACGAGGCGCGAGCCGTTTGCGTCGGTGATCACATTGGCGCTGACGCCGCGATTGGCCGAATTGATCGCGCGGGCCAGCCCGTCGAGGCTGTCATTGGTGGAATCGATGACGATATCGACCGGGCCGGCGGCGGTGGTCAGCGTTAGCGGGCCCTGCCCGACCGGATCGTTGCGGTTCGTCAGCGGCAAGGATTCCAGCGTCTGCGCTTTGGCCAGACGGATCACTTCCAGTTCCGCCGCCAGACCGCCGAGCCGCGCGCCGGACAGGGCCTTGGCGGAAAGCAGGCTGGGATCGGAGACGGTCGGCTGGGTGAACAGCGAGCCGCCGGAAATCAGGCTGGAGAGGGCCGTCGCGAAACTGTCGATCGCGCCGCTCACCTCGGCCAGTTTGGAAATGCGGGCTTCGTTCAGCGTCGCGCGCTGCTCGATCCGCGTGTCCTTCGGCGCGCGCTGCGCATCCGAAAGGCTCTTCACCAGCGAGGCGATGTCGAGGCCGGAGCCTATCCCCAGCTGAAAACCGATTGAACTGGTCATGGTGAGCGTCCCTTCTCACAAGGAAAGAACGGCTTGGAGGGGCTGAACTTTAGCTCAAATCCTCCCCTCGCTTTCGAGGGGAGGGGGACCATGCGCAGCATGGTGGAGGGGCCGCGCCGCAGGCGCGGAATTCTTCCGCAGACCAAGAACCGCGCTTCGCGCGGCCCCTCCACCACTCGCGTCGCGAGCGGTCCCCCTCCCCTGCAAAAGCAGGGGAGGATTCTTAGGGCCGCAGCGCCCTCAGCGTTTCCGCGCGCACGCCGCCCTGCGCGATCAGCGACAGGCGCGGATCGCCGGCGATGCGCCGGGCGATGCGGGCAGCGCCCTCGGCATCCATGGCGGGGATGCTCGCGCGCAGTTCGTCGGCGAGTTCGGATACCCAAGGATCGAGCCGCATTCCGGTCGCGGCCGCGTCGGCGATCAGCCGCTCAATCTCTTCCAGAGCCCGGCGCGCCTGCTGTTCGTTCTGAATGCCTTCGATGCGCGCGCTCATCCGGCAAGTAACGACGCGCGAAAGCCCTTGTTAAGAGGTTCGCCGCCCGTCCGTGTCGAACTTCGCCTCGGCCGGGACCTCGACCGGCGGCTGCACGTGGCCGGCCGCGCGGGCGGCGTCGAGGTTGAAGACGAAGGCGAGCACGGTCGCCACCGCCCGATAGAGATCCTCGCGCACGAACTGCCCGGCGCGGGTGGTGTAGTAGATGGCGCGGGTCAGCTCCGGATAGCTCAGCATCGGCACGTTCAGTTCGGCCGCCAGTTCGCGGATCGCCTCGGCGGTCGCGCCGCGGCCGCGCGCGACCACGATCGGCGCGGCGTCCTTGGTCGTGTCGTAGCGCAGCGCCACGGCGAAATGGGTCGGATTGGTCAGCACCACCGTCGCCTCGCCCATCGCCTTGCGCACACCCGCCCGCGCCATTTCGCGCTGCTTCATGCGGATATGGCCCTTCAGCTCGGGCGAACCTTCCGATTGCTTATGCTCGTCCTTGATGTCCTGCTTGCTCATCCGCAGCTTGCGGGTGCGCTGGATCTTCTGCACCGGCACGTCGATCAGGGCGATGATGGCGAGCGCGCCGGCCATCATCAGCACCATGAACAGGAATGTCCCGCCCAGCTCGTGAATGCCGGCTCTGGTGTCGCGCGCGCCCAGCCCGATCAGCCGCGGCAGTTCGGAATTGATGATCCAGATCCCGATCGAGCCGATCAGCAGCACCTTGGCGATCGACTTGGTCAGTTCGATCAGCCCGTTCACGCCGAAAATGCGCTTGAGGCCGCTGAGCGGGTTGAGCTTGCTGGCCTTGAAGCCGAGCGCCTGTCCGCGGAAGCCCAGCGACCCGAGCATCGCCGGCCCGGCGATCGCGGCCAGCATGGTGATGCCGAACAGGCCGGCCAAAGGCAGCGCGATGATCGCGATCAGGCGAACGGCATGGCCGCCCGGGTCGAAATCCTTCACGTCCGTCGCACTGACCGACAGGCCGTCGGTCATCATCAGCTGCAGCGAGTCCACCATGCCCGGGCCGGCGAGCGCCAGCCAGGCCGCGCCCGCGATCACGACGAGCGCGGTGCCAAGCTCGCGCGACTGGAGGACGTCGCCTTTCTTGGCCGCCTCCTGCAGCTTCTTCGGGGTCGGTGCTTCGGTCTTCTGGCCTTTGTCCTGTTCGGACATGTCAGCTTCCCAGCGCGATCATGCGCGCTTGCTCGAGCCCGGCCACCATCGCGGCGATCAGGCCCTCACCGATCACCGGCGCGGCAATGGCGAGCAGGACGAGGCCAGCAAGGATGGCGGCGGGGAAGCCGACCGCGAACAGGTTCAGCGCCGGGGCGGTGCGCGACAGCACGCCCATCATGATCTGCACGAGCACGATCGAGAAAGCGACCGGCAGCGCCACGGAGACGCCGGCGGCGAACAGCACCGTGCCGAAGTAAGCGAGCTGGCGGAGCGCATCGGCGCCGAGCCAGGCATCGCCCGGCGGGAGGGCGCGATAGCTTTCCACCGTGATCACCGCGAGCATCAGATGGCCGCCGATCGCCAGGAACAGGAAAGTGCCGAGAATCGAGAGGAACTGGCCGATCACCGGGTTGGTGTTGCCGGTCGCCGGGTCGAGCATGGCGGAAAAGCCGAGCCCCATTGCGTTACCGATCAACTCGCCCGCGATCGTGGCGGCGGCGAAGCCGATCATGACCGCGAAGCCGATCGCGAGACCGGCCAGTACTTCCCCCGCGACCAGCGCGAAGCCGGCGATGGAAGCGAGGCCATCCTGGGGGAGCACGAAGCCGGTGGTCTGCAGGCCCGGAATGCCGACCGCGAGCGCGATCACCAGCCGCAGCTGCACCGGCACATTGGCGCCACCAAAGACAGGCGCGGCGAGGAAGGCGGCGCCGGGGCGGATCAACGCCACCAGCCACACCCAGAGCTGGGCCTCGACTCCTTCGAAGCCGGCGGGGATCATCGCGTCAGCTCAGGAATCTGCGAGAACATTTCCTGGGTGAAATCGATCAGCAGCATCAGGATCGTGCTGCCGAAAATGGCGAGGGCGATGCCGACCACAATCAGCTTCGGCACGAAGGTCAAAGTCTGCTCGTTGATCGAGGTCGCGGCCTGCACCATGCCGAGGATCAGACCAGCGACGAGCGCCGGGATCAGGATCGGGGCGGAGGCGAGGCTGACCACCCACAGAGCCTGCTGGGCAATGCCGATGAAATAATCGGGATTGTCGGCGATCATTTGCGGCCGCCCTTCCGACCGTCGCGCCCCGCCGGGCGGGTCGGGACGGGCGGCAGCATGTGCGCCGGGAGCTTGGTGTAGAACAGCATCAGCCTGTCCCGCCGAAGCTTTGCGCGAGCGAGCCCATGGTGAGCGCCCAGCCGTCGACCAGCACGAACAGCAGGAGCTTGAACGGCATGGAGACGATCGGTGGCGACAGCATCATCATGCCGAGCGCCATCAAAGTGGACGACACGACGATGTCGATGATCAGGAAGGGCAGGAAGATCAGGAAGCCGATCTGGAAGGCGGTCTTCAGTTCCGACGTGACGAAGGCCGGCAGCAGGATCGAGAAGGGGATCTGCTCCGGGCTCGCGAATTGCGGCTGGTTGGCGAGGTCCGCGAACAGGCGCAGATCGGTTTCGCGGGTCTGGCTCAGCATGAAGCCGTGCAAGGCCGTGCCGGAGCGGCTGACCGCTTCCTCGATGTTGATCTGGCCCTCGCTATAGGGCGTGTAGGCGGTCGTGCCGATCTGCTCGATCACCGGCCGCATGATGAACAAGGACAGGAACAGAGCGAGGCCGATCAGCACCTGGTTGGGCGGGCTGTTCTGCAGGCCGATCGCCTGCCGCAGGATCGCCAGCACGATGATGATCCGGGTGAAGCTCGTCATCATCAGGATGATCGACGGCAGCACCGTCAGCAAGCTCATCAGGATGAGGATCTGCAAGCTCAGCGAAAGCGGCTGGCCCTCGCCGCCCATCGTTTGCAGGGCGCGGTCGAGTGCGCCGGGCTGGCCCCCGCCGACCGCCGGAGGATTGGTCTGCGGGGTTGCGGGCGTCTGCGCGGCCGGGGCCGGGGCTGCCTGTTGCGGCTGATTCTGTGCGAAGGCCATGTCGCCGGCCGCGCCGAGCAGCAAGGCGAAAGCGAAGAAGCCGAGGCCGATCGCGATCGCCTTCAGGCAGAAGCGGCGCAGCTTCACCAGATCGATATTGGCCCGCGCCAGCATCTCGGCGCGCAGCGACAGCGGCTCAGCCATCGATCAGGCCGAGATTGACGGGGCTTTCATCGACCCGGGTCACGCCATTGCGCGAGACGGCCAGCAAGAGCCGCTTGCCGTCGAATTCCACCACCGCCAGCCGGCCCGAGGCGCCCAGCGGCACCGCGTCGACGACCTTGACCAGCCGCTCGCGGCTGGAGCCGCCGGCCATGCCGGGCTGCGCCTTGCGCCACAGCCACAGCGCGCCGAAGGCCAGCCCGCCGACCAGCGGAACGAGGAACAGCAAGCGGAGGAAATATTCGGTCACGTCAGTTGATCACTTGCGACGCTCGAGGCCCGCGAGCCTCGCGTCGGCGGCGACGACTTCGAGCACGCGGATGCCGAAACGGCCGTTCACGGTCACCACCTCGCCCTTGGCGATCAGGGTGCCGTTGGCCATGATGTCCAGCAGCTCGTGACTCTGGCGGTCCAGCTCGACGATGCCGCCTTCGGACAAGTCCATCAGTTCGGACAATTTGATCGCGGTCGAGCCGACCTCGACCGACAGCCGCACCGGAATGTCGGCGAGCAGGGCGTAATTGCGCCCCCCGAGCGCCATCTCGTCGGCCGCCGCCGCGGGCAGCACTTCCCCCATCTCGCTCACGCCGCATTCCTCCGACTATCTGTTCGTGTGACTTCGATTCGTTCGATTTTGAGCGCGGCCTTGCCGTCCTGCTCACCGATGCTGCCGGTCGCGACCGTGCGCCCTTCGACCAGCAGGGGCACGGAGGCCGGGATGCTGACCGGGATCACGTCGCCGACCTTGAGTTGTACCAATTCGCTGATGCTCAGCTCGGGCCGCGCCAACACGGTGCGCGCTTCGATCCGCACATCGCCCACGGCGGCGCACAATTCCGCGCGCCATTCGGCGCCCTTTCCGCAACCTTCGTCATTGCGCGCGGCCAGAGCCAGTTCGACGGCACGCAACGCGGCCGCGGGGAAGAGGATGTCGATGGACGCCGGTCCGCCCGAGGGCGGCGTGATGGTGAAGCGGCAGACGACCACCGCCTCGTCGCCGCTCGCCACCCTGGCCAGCGCAACATTGGTTTCGCGGCCGCGCAATTGCGGCTGGATCGGCGCGATGTCGCGCCAATATTCGGCGAGCTGGGCGACCAGATTGTCGGAGAGCCTTGCGAACAGGCTTTCCTCTGTCGGGGTGAATTCCTTGGCGCCCGCGGCCGGAGACGCGCCGGCGCCGCCATAAAAGGCATCGACCAGGCGGCTGACGAGGGCGCTCGGGACCGAAACGCCGAGCGTGCCTTTGAGCGGTTGAAACGAATAGAGACTGATACCCTGAAAGGCCGGCTGTTCGGCCTGCCAGTCGCGATAGGTGCGCAGCACCGCCGGCTCGGCATCGACCTTCGGCTTCACCCGGATCATCGGCTCGAACACGTCACGCAGCCGCCGGGCGAGCCGGTCGTGCAAACGGTCGAGCGCGGGCAAGGCCGCGCTCGGCGGCACATTACCGCTGCCGAAGGTGAAGGAGCGGGGATCGGGACCCGACCCACCCCGACCGGCAACAGGGCCGCCGCGGCCCATCAGGGCCTCGATCTCCTCGCCGGAAAGGGTGGTCTGGTCGGTCATTGCGTTACGAAACTCGTGAAGAAGACCTCCTCTATCCCGCCAAATCCTTCCTTAATGGTTAACACGTTGTTCACCGCGTCCTTTAGGGCCTTGCGCAGATTCTCGCGGCCCTCGGTGGAGGCGAGCATCAAGGGATCCTGCTCGGCCAGCGTCATGATGACGGCGGAGCGGATCGCCATTTCGTGCTTCTCGACCCGTTTGATCACGACTTCCTTGTCATAATAGGTCGACATGCCGAGGCCGATCTGGACGAAGGCCTGGCCGCCGCGCAGGTTCGAGGTGAAGTTGTTCGCCATCGCATAATAGCTGGCCTGGAAGACGTGCGGATCGGGCTTGCCGCCCTCGCGCACCTTCTGCGTCGCCTCCTCGATCGCCGCCGAACTGGCGTCGTCGCGGGGCGCGAGCTCCGGCTGCGGCGTGCTGTGCGTGCCCGCTTCGGCCGGAGCGGACAGGAAACCCATCGCCCACAGCCCGCCGACGCCACCGCCGCCGCCGACCAGCAGGGCGACCAGCAGGATCAGCAGGAGCTTCCCCTTGCCCTTCTTCTTGGCCGGCGCTTCGTCCGTCTCCGGCGCGTCCTTCTTGGTCTTGCTGCTCATCTCGTCGCTCCTCAGGCGTAACGGTCGGTCCGGCCCCGGCCCTCAGGCGCGGCGGCGGACGATGTGAAAGGGGTGGCGGCGGCGCCGCGCGGGGTGCGCGGCTGGTTGGCTTGCGGCTGCTGGCCCTGTTCGCGCGCAAAGGCGCTGGCGTCGCGGCTCTGGCTTTGGCCGCCGGTGAAATTGATCTCGGTCTCGGCGATGCGGACGCCTTGGGCGCGGGCTTCGGCATTCAGCTTGTGCTCGGCGGCGGCCAGCGCCTGCTGCGCGGCCTCGCTGGCGACGTTCAGGCGGACATGCGCGCCGCGCTCCGAATGGGTGATCTCCACCTTCAGCTCGCCCAGCGTCTCGGGGGCGAGGCGGAAGCGCATTGTGCTGTCCTTGCCGGCCGTCTGGGTGATGTCGCGCGCGATCTGATCGATCCAGGCGTCGCCGGCGGACATGTTGAGCACCTGCTGCGACAGAGCGGCGGCGACATTCTGCACCGGCGCACCGGCCGGCGTGGCGAGCGGCTGCACCAGCGCTGGCGCGGCGTGAAGCGGCTGCACCGCGGCGCGGGTTTCGGTGGCAGTGGCGGCGACCGGGGTGGTTCCGACCGCTTCTGGCGTGGCTTCGATGCTCACCGGAGCGACGGAGACGCGGCTCGCGCGGGCCTTGGCCGCGACGGGCGCGGCCTGCGCTTCGGCGGTGGCAAGCTGCACTTCGGGAGACGCGATCTTGACCTCTGTTGCCTTTGCCTGCGGCGGGGCAAGTTTCGGAGCCAAGTCTGCCTGCGACCGCGCCGGAGCCGTGACGGGCTGGGTGACCTTCACCTGGAGCATCGGTGCGGCATCGGTCGCAACCGGGCGTTCGCTCTTCATGCTTTGCGTGGTGGGCGGCGCACCGTTTGTCTTTTGCGCGGCGTTATCGATCGGCCGCATCACCGGTGCGGGATCGGTGACCGTGGCCAGCTTGCCATCGACCGGACGCATAACCGGGCTTTTGTCGGTTACGGTGATCGGCGCAGACTTGGCGTCAAGCTGGCGCATCACAGGAATGGGGTCGGTGACGGCGACCGGGGCAGGCTTGCTGCCGGCGATCGGATCCATCACCGGGACTTTGTCGGTGACCGTGATCGGCGCGGCCTTGCCGTCCTGGAGCGGGCGCATCACTGGGGTAACGTCAGTCACGACGCTCGCGGCAGGCTTGCCGCCATCGGTCGGGATTACGGGGCTTTTGTCGGTGGTGGCGACCGGCGCGGCACTGCCGGCCGGGAGCGGGCGCATCACGGGCGTGGCGTCAGTGACGGGAATCGTCACGGCCTTCTCGGCCGGCAAGGGACGCATCACCGGCGCGGCCTCAGTCACCGGGTCAGTGACGGGCGCGACCATACAATCGTCTGCGCCTTTCCGGTCGATCCGCTCCGCGACTGGGATCGGATCGGCCGGAGCTGCGGGCGCGCCGGCTTGGGCTGGCGTCGTGACAATGGCCGGGGCGATCATGCACGTGACCGGCGACGACGTCTCGACGGCCGGACCCACCAGCTTGGCGGCCGGGGTCGCGGCGCGCTGCTGGTCGAGCATCGGCAGCAGGATCGATGCATCGAGCCCGGCATCGCCATCCTCGCCGATGTCCTCGGACGTGGCCTGGGGCGGAGCGCCTTCGCCAGGCGTTTCGTTTCCGCCCGCGCCGGTGATCATTGCCGCGAACATCTCGGCCGTGCCGGGCAGGGGAATCTGACCCGCCTCCACGCCGATTGGGGCCATGCTGACCGATTTTGCTGCCGTCGCCATCACTGCTGCACCATTCCCTTCCGCCCCGGACGGGCGATCTTCGTCATTCGATTGTCGGCGGCATCGGCCGCCGCCCGCATCGCTTTGGCGCGGAGCTTGTCCGCGCTCTCCTGGCTTTGCCGGGCCTGGATCCGTTCCTGCTCCCGCGCCGCCGCGATGTTGCGGGCGGCATCGATGCTGCCGGTGAGGCCCAGCCGCGCCTTGTCCAGCCGCATCGCCAGTTCGCCGGCGGAAGACAGCCAGGCGCCACTGGTCATGCCGGGCTCGGCCGACAGATCGCAGCGCATTTGCGTCAGCCGCTCGCGGCTCAGCTCGAGATTGCGCAATTCGCCCGCCGCCGCCGTCGCGCTGGACGCGGCGATGCCGTGCTGCAGCCGGCGCACCCGGGCGATCCGCCCGCGCTGTCTCAACGCCGCGCTCATCCGCCCATCATCCCGTTGAGAATGGCCACTGACTCGTCGAAACCGACATGCTCGCCCGGCGCCTGGCGCAGAAAGTTGAGGATCTCCGGCCGCCGCACGATCGCTTCGTCGATCAGGGCGTCGGAGCCGGGCGCATAGGCGCCCATCAGGATCAAGTCGCGATTGTCTTCATAGGCCGACCACAGCCGCCGCAGCACTTGCGCGGAGGCGAGATGATCGGGCGTGGCGATGTCGCTCATCACGCGGCTGAGCGACTTGCCGACGTCGATCGCCGGGTAGACGCCTTGCTCGGCCAGGCCGCGGGTGAGGATGATATGGCCATCGACGATCGCGCGGGCGGCGTCGACGATCGGATCGTCCGTATCGTCGCCGTCGGCGAGCACGGTGTAGAGCGCGGTGATCGAACCGCCGGTTTCGCTGTCGGCCCCTGCCCGTTCGCACAGTCGCGGAATCAAGCCGAGCGCGCTGGGCGGATAGCCTTTCACGGTCGGCGGCTCGCCCAGCGACAGGCCGATCTCGCGCTGGGCATGGGCGACGCGGGTGAGGCTGTCGATCAGCAGCAGCACTTTCAGGCCGCGCGCGCGAAAATCCTCGGCGATCGCGGTGGCGCGCATCGCGGCGCGCAGGCGCAGCAACGGGGCGTGATCAGCCGGGACCGCGACGACGACCGATTTCTGCCGGACGGGTCCGTTCAATTTGGTGGCGAGGAAGTCCGAAACCTCGCGGCTGCGCTCGCCGATCAGGCCGACGACGATCACGTCCGCCTCGGCGCCGTTCAGCATCTGGCCCATCAGCACCGATTTGCCCACGCCCGAGCCGGCGACGATGGCGATGCGCTGACCGACGCCGGCGGTGAGCAAGGCGTTTACGCCCCGCACGCCGATGTCGAACGACTCGGTCACGCGGGCACGGTTCAAGGGGTTGCAGGGCTTGCCGGCGAGCGGCCATTTGTCCGTGGCGGGCACCGGGCCAAGGCCGTCGAGCGGCGCCCCGAGCGCATCGACCACGCGGCCGAGCAGGCCGGGACCGACTTCGACCATCGAACTGGACGCATCCGGCTCGACGCGGGCGCCGGAGGCATGGGCGGCGTCGGCGCCGAGCGCCATCAGCAATGTGTTGTTGCCGCGAAAGCCGACCACTTCGGCGCGGGCGACATGGCCGTCCGCGTCGATGATCCGGGCCCCGGCACCGACCGGCTTGTCCAGCCCGGTCGCCTCGAGCATCAACCCGTCATAGGAGCGCAGCCGGCCGATCCGGCGCGCACCCGTTTCGCCCACCGACACATTGTCGAGCAGGTTGCGGGCGAGGTTGGCCAACCTACTCCCGTTCGTCTCGAGCACCTCGACGCCGCCTGCGGCGGCGCTCGGCATAAACTTCGGGCTTTCGCCCGAAGTCGAGAGACCGGTCCGAGCAAAACCGGACACCTCGGTTTGCACCGGCTTTGGCCGGACCCGTGTCTCGACTTCGCTCGACATGAGCGGATTGGGGGGTGAAGACATCGTCATCGCGTCGCCGCCACCTTGTCGAGTTCGGCGCGCAGCCGTTCGAGGCGGATGGCGGGGCCATCCTCGATCCAGCCGTCGGCCGTCTCGATCATGATCGCGCCGCGCTCCAGCGCGAGGTCGCCTTCGACCGGAATTTCGAGATCGCAATCGTCGAACAGGGCGAGGTCGTCCGGATGCACTTTCAGCCGCGCCGGCTGCGTCGCCTCGCCGATCAGGGCGGCGGCTGCCTTGGCACGCGCGAGCAGGGACAGGCCATCGATTTCGACTTCGCCGGCGATCTGCTGGACCAAGCGGTCGACCGTTTCGGCCAGCAACATGGCCAGCGGCAAGGTCGGCTCGGGGCGGAGCGACTGCAGGCTCTCCGCAAGCCGCCCGATCGCGTCGCGCTCGGCGGCGTACTCCGCCTCGACCGTCGCGCGGCCTTCGGCGACGCCGCGAGCATAGGCAATTTCCTCGACTCGTGCGGCCATGTCGACCGGCACGGAGTCGCTGCCCGTCACGCCGTCCTGGCCCGCCCAGGGCCGGAAGGCGACGTCGCCCTTGCGGACGAAGAAGCTGCCGAGGCTCGATGCGCCTTGCGCGCGTTCGTCGCGCCACAACCTAGACATAATCGTCGCCTCCGCGAGCGCCCAGCATGATCGTGCCGGCGTCGGCCAGGCGGCGCGCGATCGCGAGAATCTCCTTCTGCGCCTCCAGCACGTCGGCGAGCCGCATCGGGCCGCGTTCCTCGATCTCGTCGCGGACGGTGTCGGCGGCGCGGCTGGACATGCAGCCGAACATCTTGTCGCGCAGCGTGGGATCGGCGCCCTTCAGCGCCGGGGCCAGCACTTCGCCCGGAATGTTCTGCATCAGGGTGGCGAGGTTGCGGTCGTCGAGCTTCAGCAGATCGTCGAACACGAACATCTCGTCCTCGATCTTCTGCGCCAGCTGGCGGTCCAGCTTGGTCAGCGAGCGGATGATGCGCTGGTCTGTGCCGTTCTTGGTGTTGGTCATGATCTTGGCGGCTTCGCTGGCGCCGCCGCGCACGGGAGACGGGGCGGAAGCGACCTGCGTCACCTGATTGGCCAGGATGCGCTCAAGATCCTCGATCGCCTCGGCGGTCACCGACTCCAAACGCGCGAGGCGGAAGATGATGTCGGGCTGCCGGTCATTGGGCAGCAATTGCAGCACGTCGGCCGCGATCGGCGGCTCCAGATGCGCCATGATCAAAGCCGCGATCTGCGGATGCTCGGCCTCGCAGACGGCGGCGATCGTGCGCGCGTCCATCCAGCGCAGCGCCTCCAGCGCGCGGCTGCGGGTCGGCGGGGTGATCCGGGCGAGCACGGTTTCGGCGCGCTCCAGGCCCAGCGCATGTTCCATCACCGCCTTGATCTTCGGCGCGGCGCCAAAGCCGATGCTGGTGCGCGCCTTGGCCTTGGTCATGAACAGGTCGAAGACGTTCTCGACCTGCGTCTCCGAGACGTCGGCCACGTCGAACATCGCACTGCCGAGGTGCTGGACCTCGGTCGGATCGAGATGCGACAGGATTTCCGCCGCCTCGTCGTCGCCCAGAGTCATCAGCAGGATGGCGGCGGCGGAGCTGCCGTCCGGGGCGGAACGGCTCAGCGATTCCGCCAGCGCGACGGCGTCATTCTCGTCCATTGCCTTAGGCTCCCCTGGCCGTGTCGGCGCGGATCAGGTCGCGCACCACGAGGGCAGCGCGGGCCGGGTCCTGGCGGACGAAGCTGCGAATGAGGGACGCGCGCGCTTCATAGCTCGGCGCGGACTCGATCATGTCGATGGTGACGTTGCCGCCCTTATTGCCCTCGGCCAGCGCGGCGGCGATTTCCTTGCCCATCGCCTCGCTGCGTGCTTCGCTGCGGGCCTTGGCGGCGGCGGAAAGCTTTTTCAGCATCGGCCGGCCGATCCCGAAGAAGAAAGCCAGCGCCACGATCAGGCCGACGACGCTGCGCACAATCGGCGACAGCCAGGCTTGTTCGTACCAGCTGACCTCCGGCTCTTCGGTCGTCGCGAAGGTGCGGGCGGTGAGCGCGACCACATCGCCGCGCTCCTGATTGGCGCCGACCGCGCCGCGGATCAGATTTTCCATCGACTGGAGTTCGTCGCGGGTCAGCGCGCGGCCGCCCTCGACATTGCGGATCGCGACCGCGACCGACAGGCGCTTGACCGTGCCAGTCTGGTTGCGGGTGACCGAAATTTCCCGGCCGACCGCATAATTGCGGGCATATTGTTCGTTGCGGCGCGATTCCTGCGTGGCCGGGACGACGGCACCCGGCGGCGCGGTGGCCGGATCGGGATTGGCACTGGTGGTCGGCGCGGCCGGCGGCTGATCGGCCAGCGCACCCGGAATGCCCCCGGCGGTCGCGCCGCCCGGCGTGCTGCCGGATTCGGTGGAAACCGTGCCCTGCTCGCTGCGCAGCGAACGGGTCGCCTCGGGATAGGCCTCGCGGCTCGCCTCGACCTGGCTGAAGTCCACGTCCGCATTGACCTCGGCGGTGAAATTGCCGGCGCCGACGATCGGGGTGAGCAAAGTGGCGATGGCCTGGCGGTAGCGGTCCTCGATCGCCTGCTGGACCGCGATCTGGCGCTCGGATTCGGCCGAGGCGCCGGTCGCATTGCCGCCCGCACCCGATAGCAAGCGGCCATTCTGGTCGACGACCGAGACGTTCTCTGGGCTGAGGCCGGGGACGGACGAGGCGGTCAGATGGACGATCGCCGAAACCTGGCCCTCGCTCAGCGACCGGCCGCCTTCCAGCGTCAGCATGATCGACGCGCCGGGTGCGGCCCGATCGCGCACGAAGACGCTGCCGCCGCTGTCGGCGATGTGGACGCGGGCGGTGCGGACCGCGTCGATCGCCTCGATCGTGCGCGCCAGATCGAGCTGGCGGGACGCACGGATGCGCTCGCCCTCGACCGCGCGGCTGGCGCCCAAGGGCAGATTCTCCATCGCCTGCGCCCCATCCGGAGCGCCGCGCGGCAGGCCTTGGCCGGCGAGGATCATCCGCGCCTGGTGATAATTGTCCTCCGACACGGTCAGCGCGCCGCTGCTCGAATCGATCGAATGGCTGATGCCGGCGCTTTCCAGCGCTTCGGCCACGGCCTGCTTGTCGGCATCGGGCAGGCCCGAGAAGAGCGTGCGGCCCGGCGCGGCCGAGAAGGCCATCCAGAGCAGGGCCGCGAGCCCGATCATGCCGATGAAGCCCACCAGAGGCAGGCTCTTGGCCACCGCCGGCTGGGCGGTGAAATTGCGGATCTGCTGCATCATCCCGCCGGGGCGGCCACCGGGAAGCGGCCGGGCGGAGGCGAGATCATTCGTGGCTGCGAGTTCGCTCATCTACATTACACCGGCATGTTCATGATGTCTTTGTAGGCAGACAGAAGCCGGTTCCTGACCTGCATCGTCGCCTCGAAACCGATCGACGCCTGCTGGCGGGCCAGCATGACGGCGGCGATATCGGTGGTCTGCCCGCGCTCGTAGCTCTCGCTGATCGCGGAGGATTGCGCCTGCATTTCGTTGACCTGG
>JBBSLM010000003.1:0-25236 GCA_038255245.1 Sphingomonadales bacterium | reverse complement strand
CGTTGAAAAGGTGGTGGACGCACTAGGGCTCGAACCTAGGACCCGCTGATTAAGAGTCAGCTGCTCTACCAACTGAGCTATGCGTCCATCCGGGAGCGGGCGACATAGGCAAGGGGGCGGGGTTTGGCAACTGCCTGCAGCGAGGCGATTCAACGCTGCCCGTCGCGCCAATTCTGCCGTTCGATTCCCATCAACAGGCCCAGGCAGATCATCACCGTCATCATCGCCGAGCCGCCCCATGACACCAGCGGCAGCGGGATGCCGACGACGGGCGCCAGGCCCATCACCATCATCAAATTGATCGCCGCGTAGAAGAAGATGATCGAGGTCAAGCCGCCGGCGAGCAGTCTCTCGTAGCGGCCCTTGGCGCGCGTCGCGACGCGCATCCCCCACCAGAGCAAAAGGCCGATACAGGCCAGCAGGAACAGGCCCCCGACCAGGCCCCATTCTTCGGCCAGCGCGGAGAAAATGAAGTCGGTATGCTGTTCGGGCAGGAATTGCAGGTGGCTCTGCGTGCCGTTGAGAAAGCCCTGACCGGTGATGCCTCCGGAACCGATCGCGATCTTGGACTGCATGATGTGATAGCCGGCGCCGAGCGGGTCCTGGCTGGGATCGAGCAGGATCAGGATCCGTTCCTGCTGATGCTCCATCAGGAAGGGGAAAATGGCCGGGATCGCGATGCCCACGACCAGCGCGCCGCCGATGAACCAGACAATCGGCAGCCCGGCGAGGAACATCGTCGTGAGGCCGGACAGGGTGAGCAACATTGAGGTGCCGAGATCGGGCTGCAGCAGGATGACGCCGACCGGAACACCGATCATCAATCCGGCGGGCCAGAGCGCGCCAAAGGTGCGAATATTGGAGGGCGGCATGTGGGTGTAGAAGGTCGCCAGCGCGATCACGAGCACGGGTTTGATCAATTCCGACGGCTGCAGGCGGATCGGGCCGAAATCCAGCCAGGAACGCGCCCCGCCGCGGACCACGCCCATGCCGAGCACGATGATCAGCAGCACCATCACGCCGAGATAGGCGTAGACCACCTTCTCTTTCCACCAACCCGGGCGAACATAGGAGAGGGCGATCGCGAGCAGGAAGAAGACGCCGAAGCGCATGGCGTGCGGTAGCGCCCAGGGGGTCAACTTGCCGCCCGCGGCGGAATAGAGCGTCAGGAAGCCGAGCCCGGCGAGGATCGACGAGACGATCATCGGCAGCCAGGGCTGGTGCGCGATCGCGCGGGGGACGAGGGGGAGGGCCATCGCCTTTAGCCCGCATTCCGCGTAGCGGTGGGGCGGGACGCAGCCCATGCTTCCGCCTGGCGCGCGGTCCGCTCGGCGATCGTGCCGCCCCAGCTCTGCTCGAGCGGCAGCAGGGCCTGCATCGCCAGCTCCTTGTCGAACATATAGGTCATCACGTCCTTGGCGACTGGCGCGGCGGCGCGGGCCCCGCCCAGGCCATGCTCAATCACCACCGCCCCGGCATAGATCGGATTGTCGGTCGGAGCGAAGAAGATGAAGAGGCCGTGGTCGCGATATCGTCGCTCGCCGCTCTGGCCGCGCTGGCTGCCGGTGATGCGGCGGACCTGGGCGGTGCCGGTCTTGCCGGCCATCTGGATGTTGGGGAAGGGGAGCCGGCTGCGCACCGCGGTGCCGGCGCCGTTGACCACTTCCCACATCCCGCCCCGGACGGCGGCGAACGCCTCGTCGCTATAGGACAAAGCAGGGCCGGGCGGCCGATCGCTCAGCAGCAGGCGTGGTTGCAGGTCGCGGCCGGAGGCGATGCGGGCGGAGGAGATGGCCAATTGCAGCGGGTTCACGCTGACATAGCCCTGGCCGATCGAGGTGTTCAGCGTGTCGGACTGCCCCCATTGCTGGTCGAAGCGGCGCAATTTCCAGGCGGAGTCGGGCACCGTGCCATAATGCTGTGAGACGACCGGCAGGTCGAAGCGTTGGCCGAAGCCCATTTCGCGGCAGACGGGCGCAAGTGCCTCGATGCCGACCCGGCGCCCCATCGAGTAAAAATAGGTGTTGCACGAGCGGGCGATCGCCTGGTGCATGTTCATTGGCCCGTGCCGGCCGAGGCAGCGAAAGGTGCGATTGCCCAACGTGTAGCCGCCACCGCAAAAGACGCGCTCATCGGGATCGACCCCGGCCCGCAGCAGCGCCATCGCCACGGTCGGCTTGAAGGTCGAGCCGGGGGGATAGAGGCCGTTCAGCGCCTTGTTCAGCAACGGCTTGCGCTCGTCTTCCGCCAGGAAATCCCATTCGTTCCGGCTGATCCCGTCGGCAAATACGTTCGGGTCGTAAGCCGGCATCGAGGCCAGACAGAGAATATCGCCGTTGCGGCAGTCGATCACGACGCAGGCGCCCGATTCGTCGCCAAGGCGGCGGGCGGCATAGGCTTGCAGGCCGATGTCGATCGTAGTCCGCACCGGCTGGCCGGGCGTGTCGTCCAGCGTCTCCAGTTCGCGCACGATGCGGCCGCGTGCGGTCATTTCGACGCGGGCCGCGCCGGGGCGGCCTCCCAGCGTCGCTTCCATCGTCTTTTCAAGGCCTTCCTTGCCGATCTTGAAGCCCGGTGTGACGAAAAGCGGATTACGCTCGGCGGCGAGATATTCCTCGCGATTGGGCGTGCCGACATAGCCGATCAGATGGCCGACCGCGGCGCCTTCGGGATATTGACGGGAGAAGCCGCGCAGTGGCGAGACGCCGGGCAGCTCCTGCTGGCGCAGCACGACGGCGGCATATTGATCGTAGCGGTCGCCGGGCAGTTCCTTGACCTGCACCGGCTGCGAGCCGCTGGCGCGGGCAAGGTCCTCTTTTACGCGTTCGATCTCGTCCGGAGTGAGCTGCAGCAGAGGCGCCAGCTGGGCCAGAAGCTGGTCCTCATCATCCACCCGGTCGGGCAGGAGGTCGATGCGGAAATTGCTGCGATTCTGGGCGATCGGGAGCCCGTTGCGGTCGACGATCCAGCCGCGCCGCGGCGGAATCAGGCGCAGATGGACGCGATTTTCCTCCGCCTGCAGCTGCGAGCGCTCATTCTCCGCAATGGCGATATAGCCCATTCGCCCGGCCAGCAGCAGCCCGACCGCGCCCTGCACCCCGCCGACCACCAGCGCGCGGCGCGTGAAGGTGAGCTGCTGGGTCTGTTCCGTCAGGAGCGGGGCAGGGCGCCGCCTCTTTCTCATCGCACTCGCTTTTGCCGGGCCATTCTTAAGGGCGCTGTCACGCCAGGCGCCAGCGGTCCAGACCATATACCATGCGCGCCACGATTGGGTAGGCGAGGATGGTGATGCCAAGCTGGGGCAGAAGCTGCACGAACGGCGTGGGGCTGCCCATCAGCACGCCGATATACCAGGCAGCGGCGATGTGGAGAGCGATTGCCACGAGGGCGTAGAGCCAATCGAACCAGAAATCGCGGTAGCCGACCCGGGTCTCGATCAGATCCAGCGCCAGGAAGATGCTGGTCCACAAAGCCATCGACTGGCCGATCGGATGGCCGGAGACGAGATCGTCGAACAGGCCGAAAGCCAGGGCGGCGGTCGGCGGCCAGATTTCCGGCCGCAACAGCCGCCAGCTCAACAGGAAGAGAAAACCGAGATCGGGGCCGAGTGGCATGGTCACGACGATCGGAAACAGGCCGAGCAGGATCGCCAGGACTGTCGTGACCGGCGGCACAAGCTTGCGCTTATAATCATGGTACAGAATGTCCCGGCTGGAGCCGGCGATGCGGTTCATCGCGGCGCCTCCGTGGGGGCGCTGCCGCCTTCGGACGGCGGCACCGCGGCCGGCTGGTAAAGCGGCTGCACGATCGCATAATCGATCCGCGATGGCGCGGCGAGCGGTCGGGCGACGGCGAAATCGCCCTCGATTCGGACGATCTCGGCGACCGGAATGTCGGGGGGGAAAATGCCGCCGACCCCGGATGTGACGATCATGTCGCCCGGCCGGAACGGATTGGTGCCGACCTCGATCAACTCGACCCGCAATTCGCTATCGCCGGTGCCAACCGCAAGTGCGGGCGTGCCGTCGCGGGCCGAGCGGACCGGCACGGTGCTGGCGCCGTCGATGATCATCAGCACCCGCGCGCCCCAATGGCCGACGGTGACGACGCGGCCGACCAGCCCCTCGGCGGCGCGGACGGGCATATTGTAGGCGACGCCCTGGTCGCTGCCGACGGAAAGGATGGCGTAGCGCCGCGCCGAATCCCAGGACGAGTTGACCAGCCGCCCGATGGCGACTTCGTCGGCGGTGGTGTCGCGCAGTTGCAGCAGGGCCCGGAGGCGATCATTTTCCAGCTGCGCGGCCTGCGCCTGCGTCAGCTGTCCCTCGAGCGCGCGGACCTGGTCGCGCAAGTCGCCATTCTGGCGGCCGGCCTCGAAATAGTCGCCGACCGATTGGCTGAACGAGGTGACTTCGCTGACCACGAAGCTGCCGGCGCGGCTGATCGGCGCGGTCACGTCGAGCGCGAGATTCTTGACCGCCTGGAACGCTCGCGGATCGAGCATGGAGAGGATTAGCAGGAAGAGCGCGACGACCACGCCGCCCACCGCGACGACATAGGTGACGAAGCGGCCATATTGGGCGCGGCGCGACTGGCCGGTGCGGCGGCGACGGGGAGGCGCCATCCGGATGGCCTCCTAAACGGCGATCAGGCGGTCTGCAGCACGCCGCGGAAGATTTCTTCCTCCAGCGCGCGTCCGGTGCCGAGCGCGACGCAAGTCAGCGGATCGTCCGCGACCGTCACCGGCAGGCCGGTCTCGTCGCGCAGCACTTCGTCCAGGCCCTTCAGCAAGGCGCCGCCGCCGGTCAGGACGATGCCCTGATCGACGATGTCCGCGGCCAGTTCAGGCGCGGTGTTTTCGAGCGCGATGCGGACGCCCTCGACGATCGTGCCGACCGGTTCGCTGAGCGCCTCGGCAATCTGGCGCTGATTGATCGTGATTTCCTTGGGCACGCCATTGACCAGGTCGCGGCCCTTGATGTGCACGGTCTCGCCGTCGGTGCCGTTGGGCGGCGGCTTGGCGACGCCGACCTGCTTCTTGATCCGCTCCGCCGTGGCTTCGCCGATCAGCAGATTGTGGTTGCGGCGGACATAGGAGGAAATCGCCTCGTCCATCTTGTCGCCGCCGACGCGGACCGACGTGGTGTAGGCGAGGCCGCGCAACGAGAGCACGGCGACTTCGGTCGTGCCGCCGCCAATATCGACGACCATCGAGCCGATCGGCTCGGTCACCGGCATGTCGGCGCCGATCGCGGCCGCCATCGGCTCTTCGATCAGCCACACCTGGCGGGCGCCGGCATTGGAAGCGGCGTCGCGGATGGCGCGGCGCTCGACGCTGGTCGAGCCCGACGGCACGCAGATCACGATTTCCGGAAAGCGCGGAAAGCGACGCTTGCCGTGCACTTTCTGGATGAAATGCTTGATCATCTGCTCGGCGACATCGATGTCGGCGATCACGCCATCACGCAGCGGGCGGATCGCCTCGATGGAATCGTGGGTCTTGCCCATCATCAGTTTGGCGTCGTCGCCGACGGCCTTGACCCGCTTGACGCCGTTGATCGTCTCGATCGCGACCACGCTCGGCTCGTTCAGCACCACGCCGCGGTCGCGGACGTAGACCACCGTGTTGGCGGTGCCGAGGTCGATCGCCATGTCCTGGCTCGGAAATCGCAGGAAGTTGAAGAGGCCCATCTGTTCACGTCACTCGCTTCAAAGGTAGCGTCCGCGAGCATAAGCCCACTTTGCCCCGCCAACAAATCATTGGATGCCCCGCCGCTCTCGGTCCAGTGATCCTTGTCTTCAAGTCTCGCGGGGAGCCCGCGCTTCCTATAGAGCTTGCCCTATGTCAATACGCCGCCTCCCCGACGATCTGATCAACCGCATCGCCGCCGGCGAGGTGGTCGAGCGCCCGGCGAGCGCACTGAAGGAGCTGATCGAGAATGCGCTGGACGCCGGCGCGACCCGGATCGACATCGCTCTCGGTGGCGGCGGGCTCGACCGGATCGAAGTCAGCGACGATGGCTGCGGCATGGCGCCCGCAGAAATGGCGCTCGGATTGGAGCGCCACGCGACGTCCAAGCTGCCGGACGGCGACCTGGAGAGCGTTGAAACGCTCGGTTTTCGGGGCGAGGCGCTGCCGAGTATCGCCAGCGTCGCGCGGATGACGCTGCA
Source organism: Sphingomonadales bacterium (assembly GCA_038255245.1). Classification (GTDB taxonomy): domain Bacteria; phylum Pseudomonadota; class Alphaproteobacteria; order Sphingomonadales; family Sphingomonadaceae; genus Allosphingosinicella. The sequence continues at coordinate 19,065 of JBBSLM010000003.1, read as the reverse complement.
AAGCCGCGTTCGCGGCGGCGACGGCTGGGCGATCATCCGCGATCACGGCGTGGCGGATGGGGAGGGGCCGGCCGCCTTGCCGCCGGGGACGCGGGTGCTGGTCGAGCAATTGTTCGCCAGGGTGCCGGCCCGGCGCAAGTTCCTGCGCTCGGCCCGCGCTGAATATGGCGCTTGCCTGGATGTGACGCGGCGGCTGGCGATGGCGCGGCCCGAAATCGGCTTCACGCTCAGTCATGATGGGCGGCGGGTGTTTTCGCTGGCGCCGGGCGAGGACCGGATGGCGCGGGTGGCGGCGCTGACCGATCCGGGCTTTGCCGCCAATGCGATTCCGATCGATCACCAGCGCGGCGAGGTGCGCCTCGGCGGCGTGGCCGGGCTGCCGACCTTCAATCGCGGCGTCGCCGATCACCAATATCTGTTCGTCAACGGCCGGCCGGTGAAGGACCGGTTGCTGATCGGGGCGGTCCGCGGCGCTTATGCCGATCTGCTCGCGCGCGACCGGCATCCGTTGCTCGCCCTGTTCATCGATCTGCCGGGTGACGAAGTGGATGTGAACGTGCACCCGGCCAAGACCGAAGTGCGGTTCCGCGATCCGGCGCAGGTGCGCGGGCTGATCGTCGGTGGGCTGAAGCAGGCGCTGGATGCGGAAGGGTTCCGCAGCGTGCGGGCCGCCAATGCGGGCGCGATGGCCATGTGGCAAAGGGAAGTGCCACCCCCAACCCCGCCAAGAAGTCTTGGAGGGGAGCCAGGCTGGGACTCCCCTCCAGCATTTGCTGGAGGGGCTGGGGGTGGTTCTTCTTTCTTCGTATCGGACAGCCACCACGAATTCCTTCCGCAAGGCCGCGCCGAACCCGCTTTCGACCCCGCTCCCACAACCGCATTTCCGCTCGGCGTCGCGCGCGGGCAGGTGGCGGCGACCTATATCGTCGCCGAGGCCGCCGATGGTCTGGTCCTGGTCGACCAGCATGCGGCGCACGAGCGGCTGGTGCTGGAGCGGATGCGCCGCGCGCTGGGCAATGGCGGGGTGGCGCGGCAGGCCCTGTTGCTGCCGGAGGTGGTCGAACTGGACGAAGCCGCCGCCGACCGGCTGGAGGAAAGGTTCGGGGAACTGACCGAGCTAGGGCTGGAGCTCGAACGGTTCGGGCCGCGCGCGATCCTGGTGCGGGCCGTGCCGGCCTTGCTCAAAACCGGCTCGGCGCACGGACTGGTCACCGATCTGGCCGACGAACTGGCCGCGTTCGACACCGCGCTCAGCCTTAAGGAACGGCTCGACCTGGTCGCTGCGACCATGGCCTGCCACGGCTCGGTGCGGGCCGGGCGCCATCTGTCGGTGGCGGAAATGAACGCCTTGCTGCGCGAGATGGAAGTCACGCCCCACAGCGGCCAGTGCAATCATGGCCGCCCCACCTGGGTGAAGCTGGCCCATGGCGACATCGAGAAATTGTTCGGCCGGAAGTAGCGCGGCGCGCGGCGCGGCTTTATGCCGATGGGATGAGCCCCCGAGTCCTGCTCGCCGCCTTCGTGGCCATCGCATTGATTGCCTGGCTGCTGCTGGTCGTGCTCGATGTTTTCGCGCTTTGGTAGGGCGCGTCGAGGGCCACGCGCCGCTGGAACTGGTGGCGATCGTCTACAGCCAAGATGAGCTGGCCGTGATCCGGTCGCGGCTCGATGCGGCGGGCATCTGGTCGTTCCGCCACAGCGAAAGCCAAATTGCGGTGAATGTGCCCCTCACGCTAGGCTTGGGCGGAGTCCGAATCTTCGTCCATTGCGACGAGGCCTCGAATGCCCGAGCCTTGCTGACCGAAGGCGGACCGTGGGAGCGGATCGGCGGGGTCTATGACAATTTGCGCTGGCTGGACTGGGTCACTGCGCTCATGCTTGCGATTCTGGCCGCGACGCCGCCGCCCGCGCGAATTCAGAGCGTCGTCATTGGGGCAAGCGTGTTGGCGCGGCGCGAAGATTAGAGCTCTCGGAGCTTATCGCCGACGGCCTCGATCGGGTGCTGTCGGCCCTCCGCGCTCCACACTGTCATTCGACGGTGACCGCGTTCGGCCTCACCGATGAAATCGCGGCTGAAGCGGCCCGCGCGGACTTCGGCCAGGATGCGGCGCATTTCGACGCGGGTCTCCGCGGTGACAATGCGCGGGCCGCCTTCCATCGCGCCGAAGCGCGCGGTGGTGGAGATTGCATCGCGCATGCCGGCGATGCCGCGCTCGTAGATGAGATCGGCTATCAACTTCACCTCCGTAAGGCATTCGAAATAGGCGACTTCCGGTGAGAAGCCGGCTTCGACCAAGGTCTCGAACCCGGCCTGGATCAGCTCCGGAATCGCGCCCCACAGCACCGCCTGCTCATTAAACAGATCGGCCTCGCACTCCTCGGCGAAGCTGGTCGGCAGGATCCCGGCGCGGCCGCTGCCCAAAGCGGCGGCATAAGACAAAGCTAACGCCTCGGCGCCGCCGCTGGCATCCTGCTCGACCGCGAACAGCGCGATCATCCCCCGCCCTTCGGTGTAGAGTTGGCGCAAGGCGGTGCCGGGGCCTTTGGGGGCGACGAGGAAGATGTCGAGGTCGGCACGAGGCTCGATCAGGCCGAAGCGGATCGCGAAGCCGTGCGAAAAGCCGATCGCCGCGCCTTGCGGCAGATTCGGCGCGACATCCCGCGCATAGATGGCCGCCTGCGCCTCGTCGGGCGCAAGCATCATCACCAGATCCGCCTCGCGGGCGGCCTCGGCAGCGGTGCGCACCGTGAACCCGTCCGCTTCGGCTTCGGGGCGCCGCCGCGCGTCTTGCGGCAGCGCCACGACGATATTCTCGACACCACTGTCGCGCAGGTTCAGCGCCTGCACGCGGCCCTGATTGCCATAGCCGACGATCGCGACCTTGCGGCCACGGATCAGGCCGAGATCGGCATCTTCGTCGCGATAAATCCGGATCATGCGAGCAGCGCTACGGCATCGCCCAGCGGCTCGCAATCGAGCGGTTCGGTGCTGCGCGGCCAATCTTCCGGCGGCTGGCGGCGGAACCAGGTATATTGGCGCTTGGCGTAATTGCGGGTGGCCTGCTGGCCCGCGGCGAGGGCTTCTTCGCGGCTCATCGCGCCTTCGATCAGAGCCGCGACCTCGCGAACGCCGATGGCGCGCATGACGGGCAGGGCCGGATCGAGCTTGCGGGCGAGCAAGGCTTCGGCCTCGGCGATGCCGGCGTCGCTCAGCATTGCTGCGAACCGCTGGTCGCAGCGGGCGTAGAGCCAGTCGCGCGGCGGCAGCAGCACGAGCGGGCGGAGCGTGATGTAATCGCCGATGCCGCCGACGCGGTGCGCCTGCCATGAGTCGATCGGCCGTCCGGTGGACCGCACCACCTCCAGCGCACGGGCGATGCGGGTGGTGTCCGAGGGGCGGAGGCGCGCGGCAGCTTCCGGGTCTTCTTCGGTCAAACACTCATGAGCCTCGGCCGTGCCGAGCTGTCGAACGGTCGCACGAACCTGGGGGTCAATCTCAGGCACCGGCGCGATGCCGTCGAGCAGAGTGCGAATGTAAAGGCCCGTGCCGCCCACCAGGATCGGAAGCCGGTCGCTCGCATGTGCCTCATCGATCGCGGCGCGGGCATCGTCCGCCCAGTCCGCGGCTGAGCAAGCGGTCGCGCCGTCACGATAACCATAGAGCAAGTGCGGCGCGCGGGCTTCCTCTTCGCCGGAGGGCCGCGCGGAGAAAATGCGCAAGTCGCGATAGACCTGCGCGCTGTCCGCGTTGATCACGACGCCATTGGCTTTCTCGGCCAGGGCGAGAGCAAGCGCCGACTTGCCGCTCGCGGTCGGCCCCGCGATAAGCGCGAGCGGCGGTTTTCCGGGGGCAGGTTTGGACGTCATTGCGACCTTGATAGCAGCGGATCGGCTCAGCGAGAGCGACATTCGCACCGTTGTTGCGCTGCTCGGCCGAGCAGGTGTTCAGGCGCGCGACCAACGCTTGACCGAGGCTGGGAGCGCCTGCGACCTGCTCGTCGGGGGGGACCTAGTAGCTGGCCGGGCCGTGCTTGACGGGAAGCTGGATGCGATTGATGTCGTCGTTCAGCCCATGAGAGCCCGCGAGAAGCGGCTGCTCGTCGCCGACATGGATTCCACTATGATCACCGTCGAATGCATCGACGAGCTGGCCGATTATGCCGGGCTGAGGGCCGAGGTCGCCGCGATCACCGAGCGGGCGATGCTGGGCGAACTGGATTTCGAGGCGGCGCTGCGTGAGCGGGTCGCGTTGCTGGCCGGCATGGACGAGGCGGTGCTGGTGCGATGCCGCGAGGAGAGGGTGCGCTACACGGCGGGCGCGCGCACTTTGGTGCGGACGATGAAAAGTCGGGGTGCGACCACCATCCTGGTGTCCGGCGGTTTCACCCATTTCGCCGAAGCGGTCGGGGCGGAACTCGGCTTCGATCGGGTGATCGCTAATCGTCTGGAAGTCGCGGACGGCAAGCTGACCGGCCAGGTCATCGCTCCCATCGTCGGGGCGGAAGCGAAGCGCCGGGTGTTGCTCAATGCCTGCGTGGAGCTGGGCATTCCGATCGAGCATTCCTTGGCGGTCGGTGACGGAGCCAATGACATTCCCATGCTGCGAGCGGCCGGCCTGGGCGTGGCCTATCACGCGAAGCCGGCGGCCAAGGCCGCGGCGGACGCGGTGATTGACCATAACGACCTGACCGCCCTGCTTTACGCGCAGGACATTCCGAAGCGGGAGTGGGTGGAGGCCTGAGCCTCAGCCGGCTAGCGCGGCGAGCGCGAAGCCGAGCGAACGCGGGGTTCGGTCGAAGGCGATCTCGATGCCGTCGCGGCCGGTCGCTACGACCTCTGCGCGGATCGCGCCGGCATGCGGGTGGCGCAGGGTGACGAGGCTGCCCGGCTCGGGACGGGCATTGGTCTCCAGGAATGCCCCGCGGGCCGAAACCTTGCGAATCCCGGCGGGGGCCGGGCTGTCGGCCTCAAGGATGCACATGTGGCGGGGCCGGGCCGCGCGCGGCTGATGCCCCGGCATTTCTTCTTGCTTCACGCCATGCCCCCAAACGCAATCGACCGGCGGGCACCCTAGCGTCCGCCGGTCGATAAAGGGTTAAGCGCGAAAGGATTGAAGCGCGCTCAGTTCACCGGGATGCAATCCCCACCGGCCGCGCGAACGCTCGAGCAGACGCGATTGGCGGCGTCGCGGCTGGCGAAGCTGCCGGCGCGGACGCGGACGATATTGCCGGCGCGCGGGAAGGCGACCGTCAGGCTGGACAAGGCGCCGACGCGGCGGCGCAATTGCGCCCATTGCCGGCGGGCATTGGCTTCATTGCTGAAGGCGCCGAGCTGGACCCGCCAGCTGCCGCCAGTCGCGGCCGGGCGTGGCGCCGGCGTCGCGGGACGCGGGCGGGGCCGTTCGGCGGTCTGGACAGGGCGGGGGCGCGGTTCGACGCGCGGCGGGCGTGGCAGTTCGATCGGCCGGCCATGTTCGGGCGGATGTTCGTAGCTGACGCCCGGGCCGTCCTGGCGAGGCGGCGGGCCCGGCTGGATCAATGGTCGCGACGGCGGCCCGGCGTGATCGGGATCGACCTCCGCCATTTGCGGCGGCGCGTTCGGCGCGGGTATCGTCATTTCGCCAGCCATCTGCTCGCCACGGCGGCGATCTTCGGGCGTCAGCTGGCGCTCCATCTCGGCCAGCTGCGACTGCGCCTGCGGGAAACCCTGCGCGGCGGCGGCGCGCATCAGGCCGTAGGCGCGCGGCAGATCGCGGCGGACGATGTCGCCATTGAAGAGCGCGGTGCCGAAGACATATTGCGCGCGCGGATCGCCCCGGTCCGCAGCAGCCTGCAGCCAGGGCATCGCATCGCGCGCGCGGCCGTTTTGAAAGAGAAGCAGCCCGAGGCTCGCGCCGGCTTGCTCGTGACGCTGGCGGGCGGCGCGTTCGAACCATTGTTCAGCCAGGTTGAGGTTCTGCCCGACGCCGCGGCCGAGCCGATAGGCCTGCGCCAGATTGAACTGCGCGTCGGCATTGCCGCTGTCGGCGAGCGGCCGCCATTGCTGGACCGCGGCATTATAATCGCCGGACTGCCAGGCAGCGATGCCGGCCTGGACGTCCTGTGCGGCGGCCGGCGCGGCAAAGGCGATGAGCGCCGTGGCGCCCAGCAAGAGCTTGCGAGGTAGAATGATCGGCACGACTACGTCCTCCCCACGGAAAACCAATGCGCGACGCTTAGGCGGCAATGGTTAACGCGATCTTAGCACAGATTGCGCACTTCCGCAGCGGGGCCGGGCTACGTCAATCATTTGGCATGATTTCTTGGCCCGGGATTAACCGGATTTTAGGGCCGCACGCCCACATCCCTGAGCAGAACCCACGCCGTCGAGGGACTTTATGCGCGTTCTGGCACTATCATCGCAAAAGGGCGGATCGGGCAAGACGACCCTATCCGGCCATCTCGCCGTCCAGGCCGAACGCGCGGGCTGCGGTCCTGTCTGCCTGATCGATATCGACCCGCAAGGCTCGCTCGCCGATTGGTGGAACGAGCGCGAGAGCGAAACGCCCGCTTTCGCCCAGACCACGGTCGCGCGGCTGCAGGCCGATCTGGAAGTGCTGCGTCAGCAGGGCTTCAAGCTGGCCGTGATCGACACGCCGCCGGCCATCACCATGGCCATCCAGAGCGTGATCCAGGTCGCCGAACTGGTCGTCATCCCCACCCGGCCGAGCCCGCACGATCTGCGCGCCGTCGGCGCCACCGTCGATATTTGCGAGCGCGCCGGCAAGCCATTGCTGTTCGTCGTCAACGGGGCGACGCCAAAGGCGAAGATCACTTATGAAGCCGCTGTCGCGCTGTCGCAACACGGCACCGTCGCGCCGGTCACCCTCCATCACCGCACCGATTTCGCCGCCTCGATGATCGATGGCCGCACGGTCATGGAGATCGATCCGAAGTGCAAATCGGCCAAGGAGGTCGAGGAGCTGTGGACCTACATCAACGACCGCCTCGAGCGGAATTTCCGCCGCACCATCTTCTCCGCTCCTGGCGGGCTCGCCGCGGCGGCCTCCCAGCGTCCCGCCGCCGGTGGCTTCGGCCGCCGCGTGGTCGGCCAGTGAGGAGGGGATGATGAACGAAGCCCGCCCCTTCGCCTCGCTCTCCGGCAGCCTGCTCGCCCGCAAGGGCGGCGCCAAGCCTGCCATGCGCCCGCGCCCGCTGTCGACGGAATCGATGCTCGACGATCTCGGCTGGGACGATATGGGCGACGCCTTCGACGCGCCGACCCAGCACGTTCCGAGTTCGATCTCGGCACTGACGCCGTCGCCCCGATCCGCGCCGCGCGAAGATGTAACGCCGGTCCATATCCAGCAGCGCAGCCTGGCCGATCATTTCGAACCGGAAGAGCCGGCCGAAGTGGAAGCGGCGTCGCAGCCCGTGGCGGTTGCGGTGCAGGCTCCAGCCAAGCGCAGCCATGGCACGGCGACGGTCGCAGCCGGCAAGAAGGCCGCTTTCACCTTGCGTCTCGATGCGGACCGCCATTTGCGCCTGCGTCTGGCCAACGCCCTGACCGGCAAGTCGTCGCAGCAGCTCGTCACGGCGGCGCTCGACGCATTTCTCGAATCGCTTCCCGAAGTCGGCACCCTCGCGCGGCACGTTCCCGCGCGGGCCGGCACGGGCAATGGAACTGGAGTGGGACGATGAAGGGAATGGCCTGGAAATTCGCCGCGTCGGGCTTCGTGCTCAGCGCCACCAGCTTTACCGGTCTGGCGGGTGGCTTCACGGCCACACCGGCCGCGGCGCAATCGCAGCGCGACAATAGCGATGCCTCCCGTCTGCACGAACGCGCCGCGCGCGCCGTAGCGGATGGCTTGCTGTCGGAGGCGGTGGGCCTGCTTGAGCAGGCGGTGGCGCTCGCGCCGCGGGACGCCGGCTACCGGCTGCTGCTCGCCGACACCTATATGAAGAGCGGCCGCTTCCAGTCGGCGGAAACCACTTATCGCGATGTCACCGACATCGATCCGGGCCAGAATCGCGCCGGCATCGCGCTGGCCTTGATGCAAGTCGCCAATGGCCGCGTCGAAGCGGCGATGGCGCAGCTGGAGCGGATCGAGCGCGATGCGCCGGCCGCCGACGTTGGCCTGGCTTATGCTTTGGCCGGTTCGCCGCAGCGGGCGATCGAATTGCTTGAGCCGGCCGCGCGCAGCATCGGCGCGACGCCGCGCGTTCGTCAGAATCTTGCGCTCGCTTACGCCCTTGGCGGCGATTGGCAGCGCGCCCGCACCATCGCCGCGCAGGATGTTCCGGCCGACGAGCTCAGCAGCCGCATGGCGCAATGGGCGAGCTTCAGTCACCGGGCCGGCACCGCCGAGCCGGTGCAGGCGCTGCTTGGCGTCAACGCGGTCGCGGACAGCGGCCAGCCAGTGCAGATCGCGCTGCACACGCCGGCCGGTGGCGAATCACGCTCGGTGGCGTTTGCATCGGCTGAGCCGGTTGACGTGCCCGTGCAGGCACCGGTGCGCTCGGCTTCCGTCGATGTTTCGGCGCCGGTTGCGGCCCCCGAGCCGGTGCAATTCGCCGAAGTCATTCCGATGCCGACCGACGCGCCCGTCGCCGCGGCACCGGTGGTGCTCGCCCAGGCCGAACCGGCCGGGGAAGCTGTCGTCATTGCCGCGCCCGCGCCGGTGGAAGCGCCTGCCGCTCCGGCTGCTCCGGTCGATCATGCCGGCCTGGAAGCGCCCGAATGGGGTCTCGACGAGCAAGGCAATGTTGCTTTGCCGAGCGAAGAGCCGGTCGAGGCGCAAGTGCCGGTCCGCGTGCGTTATGCTGCTGCCGCCGAAAATCTGGTGCGCGGTGATGCCACCGTGATGCGCGTCGCCAGCCGGACGGCCGGTGTCGCCGCCCCGGCGGCCATCCGCGCGATCACTTCGGGCCGCTTGCCCGGCAAGCGCGCCTCGGGCAGCGAATTCGTGGTGCAGATCGGCTCGTTCAGCTCATCGGAAAATGCCGACCGCGCCTGGCAGCATTATCAGGAAAGCTATGGCCTGCGCGCCGAGCGCCCGGTGACGATGACGATCGATCATCAGGGCCGCCTGCTGCACCGCGTCGCCGTATCGGGCTTCGACAAGCGCGCCGACGCGACCCAGGCCTGCCAGGCGATCAAGGCCCGTGGTGGCGAATGCTTCGTGCGCAGCAATGCGGGCGACGCCTCGATCAACTGGGCCGCGCGCTACGCCGGTGAAGACCGAGCTTAAACCCTTCTCTCAGTTCCCTCGACGGGCGGTCGGCAGGCCAAGCCGGCCGCCTCTTTTTTATCCGCGGCGTGCGCGGGTGAGCAGGTCGAGGCAGGCCATGCGGACCGCCACGCCGTTGCTGACCTGATCGAGGATCGCCGAGCGGGCGGGATCGTCCGCCAGCGCGCTCTCGATTTCGATGCCGCGGTTCATCGGGCCGGGGTGCATGACCAGCGCATCCGGCGCGGCGCGGGCGAGGCGGGCAGTGGTGAGCCCATAGGTGCCGTAATAGTCGCCGAGCAGGCCGGTGAGCGCGTCCTCCATCCGCTCGCGCTGGTAGCGCAGCATCATCACCACGTCGGCGCCTTCGATGCCCTCGTCGAACGAATCGAAAGTGGCGAGGCCGCCGCTGTCGTCCGGCATGAGGTTGCGCGGGCCGACCAGGCGGACTTCCGCGCCAAGACGCGGGAGCAGGTGCCGATTCGAACTGGCGACGCGGCTGTGGCGGATGTCGCCGCAGATCGCGATCTTTAGACCCTCAATCCTTCCCTTGCGGCGGCGGATGGTGAGCGCGTCAAGCAGGGCCTGGGTCGGATGCTCGTTCGCGCCGTCGCCGCCATTGATCACCGCGCAGCCGACCGCCTCGGTGATCGCGGCGGCCGTGCCTTCGGTCGCGTGGCGGATGACGAGCACATCCGCGCCCATCGCATCGATCGTGCGCGCGGTGTCGAGCAGGCTTTCGCCCTTGCTGACGCTCGACTGGCCCACGGGCACGGTGGAGACCTGCGCGCCGAGCCGGCGCCCGGCAATCTCGAACGAGAGCAAGGTCCGCGTCGAATTTTCGAAGAAGAGATTGACCTGGGTCAGGCCACGCATCCGCTCGTCCTGCCGCCGAGGATTCGCGTTGAACTCGACCCAGCCGTCCGCCTGATCGAGGATCAGGGCGATGTCGGCGTCGGACAATTGGTCGACGCTGAGCAAATGGCGGTGAGGGAACATCGCCTCGCGGATTATCCACCCGCCGCCGCGCGCACAAGCGGGCGCCGCCTTGACCTTCCCCAATCGAGCACCCTATGTGCGCCCACCCTTTCATGGCGACCGTAGCTCAGTTGGTTAGAGCATCGGTTTGTGGTACCGAGGGTCGCGGGTTCAAGTCCCGTCGGTCGCCCCACTTCTTGTTTTATTTCAGTCAGCTACGGGACTCATCATGTCGCTCTGGGAGCTCCCCGATTTCGACGGACACGAGGCCGTGCAGTTCGTCTGCGATCGGGAAAGCGGTCTTGCCGCGATCATCGGCGTGCACTCGACCTTTCGCGGCCCGGCCGGGGGCGGCACCCGCTTCTGGCATTATGACGATCCCGATCAGGCGGTGGCGGACGTGCTGCGCCTGTCGCGCGGCATGAGCTACAAGAATGCGATGGCCGATCTTGCCATGGGTGGCGGCAAGGCGGTGATCCTGGCCGACGCCAACCGCACCAAGACGCCGGAAATGCTGGCCGCCTTCGGCCGCGCTGTCGACCGGCTGGGCGGGTCCTACGTGACGGCCGAGGATGTCGGCATCAGCGTCGCCGACATGGTGGCGGTGCGCGAACAGACCCGTCACGTCTCCGGCCTGCCGGTGGCGGACGGCGCGGTCGGCGGCGATCCGGGGCCGCACACCAGCCTGGGCGTCTATCTCGGCGTACGCGCCGCGGCGAAGCGGGCGCTGGGCAAGGAGAGTCTGTCCGGGCTGCATATCGCGATTCAGGGCGCGGGCAGCGTCGCCTCCGGCCTCGCCCGGCTGGCGGCCAAGGACGGCGCACGAATCAGCATCGCCGATATCGACGCCGGGCGCGTCGAGCGGCTGGCGACCGAAGTCGGGGGGACGGTGGTCGCGGCGGATGAGATCATGACGCTTCCGGCCGACATCCTCAGCCCCAACGCGCTGGGCGCGATCTTTACCGAGGCCAGCATCGCCACGCTTCAGGTGCCGGTGGTCGCGGGCGGCGCGAACAATCAGCTCGCCCGCCCCGAAGATGGCGACCGGCTGCAGGCGCGCAGCATCCTCTATGCGCCCGATTATGTGATCAACGCCGGCGGCATCATCAACGTCGCCACCGAATATCTGGCCGACGGCGATCAGGGCACGGTGCGCCGCAAGATCGAGCGGATCCCGGTGCGACTCGAGGAAATCTGGGCCGAAAGCGCCGCCACCGGGCGCAACCCCGCCGCCGTCGCCGATGCGATGGCCCAGAAGCTGATCGGGCGCGGCTAAGCCCACCCATATAAAATCTCCCCCCCCTGAAAGGGAGGGGTAGGGGTGGGTCGAGCAGCGGACGAGGCTCGATGCCTCGTTTGCTGCTGTTTTCGGGTGTCTTTTGGCGCGCGGACGCGCGCACCCACCCCCAGCCCCTCCCTGCGAGCAGGGAGAGGAGCTTAGACATCCTCTGTCGTCGAGATCGGCCCCACGTCCTCCGCTTTCTTCCGCATCGGCAGGGTCGACAGCACGCTGACGATGATCAAGGCCGCGCCGGCCCAGGTGGTCAGCGCCGGATGCATGTCGAACAGCAGCCAGCCGAAGGCGACCGCGTAGACAAGCTGCAGATAGTCGATCGGGGCAAGCGTCGCGATCGGCGCGAATCGCAGCGAGGAGGTCAGGGCGATCTGGCCGACGCCGCCCGTGAGGCCGATCGTGATGAGCAGCAACGTGGTGAGCGGGTCGTGCCACTGGCCGAACCAGGGCAGCATCATCGCCGTCACGATCGTCACCAGCAAAGTGAACCACAAAACCGTGGTTTGCGTGCTCTCGGTCCGCGAGATCGATCGCAAGGTGACATTGACCAGCGACACCCCGAACGCCGCGCCAAGGGCGACGATCGTGCCAAGCAAAGGAAGCTCGCCGCCGGGACGGGCGACGATCATCACCCCGGTGAAGCCGATCGCCACGGCCAGCCATTGCCGGCCGCCGACACGCTCGCCGAGCAACGGCGCCGACAAGGCAAGTGCGAACAAGGGCGCGGCGAAGGAGATGGTGGTCGCCTCCGCCAGCGGCAGCAAGGCGATGGCCGAGAAAGCCAGCGCCATCGAGCCGATGCCGATCAGGCCGCGCGCCGCATGGGCGCCGGGGCGATCGGAGCGCCAGGCCTGCCAGTTGCGCTGCCATGCGATCCAGATCAGCAACGGCGGCAGGCCAAGGGCCGAGCGGTAGAACATGATTTCAGGCGTCGATGCGCCAGCTTCGAAGGCCAGCTTGATCAGCGCCGCCATCACCGAGAAGCAGCTGATCGCCACCAGCCGCATGACGATTCCGCGCACGCGATCGGTGCGCAAAGGCGGCAGGCCGGCGGCGTGGCGAGGGAGGCGCATCGACGGTCCCCATGCGGGCGACCGCCGGGCCTTTCAAGCAGGGTGATCACCGGCTAAGCACGGGCCTGCCGCCATGCACGTCTATCTCGCGAACCCAGCCCGCTTCCTTCGTGTCGCCCGCCGCTTGACCCCGTGGCTGTTCTGGCCGGGGCTGGTGCTGGCGCTCGGCGGGGCATTTTACGGCCTGCTGCTGGGGCCGGCCGAGCAATATCAGGGCGACGCGGCGCGGATCATCTATCTGCACGTGCCCGCCGCCTGGCTGGGCGTCGGTGCCTGGATCGGGATCGCGGTGGCGAGTTTCGTGCAATTGGTCTGGCGGCATCCGCTGTCGGCGGTGACCGGGCGGGCGCTGGCGCTGCCGGGCGCGGTGTTCAGCGCGATCTGCCTGGCCACCGGCGCGCTCTGGGGGCGGCCGACCTGGGGCACTTACTGGCAGTGGGACGGGCGGATGACGAGCATGCTCGTGCTGCTGTTCCTCTATTTCGGCTATATGGCGCTGTCCTCGTCCGAGAAGGAAAAAGGCGGGGAGGGGCGGCTGACCGCGATCTTCGGCCTGGCCGGCGCGATCAACATCCCGATCATCCGCTATTCGGTCGATTGGTGGGAAAGCCTGCACCAGAAAGCCAGCATCAGCCTGCTGCAGGGCCGCTTCGCGATGGACATGTCGATCGGCGGGCCGTTGCTGATCGCGGCTGCGGGCTTCACGCTTTTGTTCGCCGCGATCGTGTTGATGCGGATGCGCGCCGAACTGGCCCACAACAAGGTGGAAGCGCGGATGCGCCGGATGGCGACCGCATGAATCCCTGGCCGTTCGTGATCGCTTCCTACGTCGTCGGCGTCGGCGGGACGGTGGCGCTCGCGCTGTGGGCCTGGGCGGCGATGCGCAAGGCAGAGCGCGCCGTCGACAAGCTCAGGGACGGCGAATGACACGCACGAAGGCCAAAACACAGCGGCTGGTGCTGCTCAGCCTCGCGGTCGGCGCGGTGCTGGTCGCCATATTCCTCGGCATGTCGGCGATGAGCAGCCAGGCGGCGCTTTTCTATGCGCCGGGCGACGTGCAGAAAATGGGCCTCCCACTCGATCGCGCGGTGCGGATCGGCGGGATGGTGAAGACCGGGTCGCTCGAGCGGCTGCCGGACGGCGTGACGATCAGGTTCATCGTCCATGACGACACCGCCAGCACGATCCCGGTGCGCTTCACCGGCATCGTGCCCAATTTGTTTCGCGAAGGCAGCGGAATGGTGGCGGAGGGGCGATTCGAGCCGGACGGCACCTTCGTCGCCAGCGAAATCCTGGCCAAGCATGACGAGAATTACATGCCGCCGCAGCTCGCCGGGCAGAATATGCACAAATCGGACAGTCTGGAATGATCGCCGAAGCCGGGCTGGCCGCGCTCTGGTTCGCGGCCGCATTGTCCTTGCTGCAGATGGGGCTGGGCTGGGCAGCAGTGCGCCCGGGCAATGACAATCTGCTGCGGCTGGTGCGGCCATTGGCGGTGGCGCAGGGGATTCTGGCCGCTGTCTCGTTCCTGGCGCTGATCTGGCTGTTCCTGGAAACCGATCTCAGCGTGAAGCTGGTCGTCGCGAACAGCCATTCGGACAAGCCGTGGCTGTACAAATTCGCCGGCGCCTGGGGCAATCACGAAGGCTCGATGCTGCTGTGGGTGACGGTGCTCGCGGTGGCGGGCGGCGCGGTCGCCTTGCTGGAGCGCAAGCTGCGCAAGGATACGTTGATCGGCACGCTGGCGGCGCAGGCAACGATCTCGCTGGGTTTCTACGCTTTCCTGCTCTTCGCTTCGAACCCGTTCGAGCGCAGCCCGGTCATTCCGCTCGACGGGCAGGGGCTGAACCCGTTGCTGCAGGACCCCGGCCTGGCCTTCCATCCGCCGACGCTTTATTTCGGCTATGTCGGCATTTCGGTCGCTTTCTCCTTCGCCGTGGGCGCGCTGGTCACCCGCGACGTCGGCCGCGATTTCGCGCTGGCGATGCGGCCCTGGGTGCTGGGGGCGTGGATCTTCCTGACACTCGGCATCACCGCGGGTTCCTATTGGGCCTATTACGAGCTCGGCTGGGGCGGCTGGTGGTTCTGGGACCCGGTCGAGAATGCCTCGCTCATGCCCTGGCTCGCGGCTACCGCCTTGCTGCACAGCGTCACCGTGCTCGCCACCCGCGACGCCCTGCGCGCCTGGACGGTGATGCTGGCCGTCGTCGCCTTCTCCATGTCGATGATCGGGACTTTTCTGGTCCGCTCCGGCATCCTGACCAGCGTCCACGCCTTTGCGGTCGATCCGGAGCGCGGCTTCTTCATCCTGATCCTGCTGTGCGTCTATATCGGCGGCGCCCTGGCGCTGTTCGCGCTGCGCATTGCGACGGTGAAGGAGGGCGCGGCCTTCCGAATCGTCAGCCGCGAGGGCGCATTGGTGCTCAACAATCTGCTGCTGACCATCATCCTGTGCCTGGTCATGCTCGGCACGCTCTATCCATTGCTGACCGAGGCGTTCGGGACGAAGATTTCCGTCGGCCCGCCCTGGTTCAACATCGTCTCCGCGCCGTTTGCCTTGCTGCTCGTTGTCTTCATGGGAATGGGGCCGCTGCTGAAATGGCGGAAGGACGACGGCAACACGCTGCTGAAGCGCGTGGCCGGGCCGCTGCTGCTCGGCGGTGCAACCGCGCTGCTGATCGCGATCGTGGCGCCGGACGTGCATTTGCTGCCGATGCTTGGCCTGTCGGTCGCGGTGCCGGTGGGGTTGATGAGCCTGATGCCCCTGCTCGGACGCAATTTGCGCCGCACGCCGCTCATCACCTGGGGCATGGTCGCGGCGCATTTTGGCATCGCAATGAGCCTGGCCGGCATGGCCTCGGAAAGCGCCTTCTCGAAGGAAGTGCTCGTTTCCGCGCGACCCGGCCAGGTGTCCGAGATTGGCCCGTTCACCGTGCGTTTCGATGGCGCCGAGCCGGTCGCCGGGCAGAATTGGACGGCGATTGCCGGCCGGCTCACGGTGCGACGCGGCGAGGGCGAGGAATTCGTCATGCTGCCCGAGGCGCGGATGTTCTCCGATCCCGTCACCGCCACCAGCGAAGCGGCGATCGAGACGCATTGGGACGGCCAGCTTTACACCGTGATCGGCGAACCGGACGGGCAGGGCGGCTGGCAGCTGCGGCTATGGTGGAAGCCGGCGGTGACCCTGATCTGGTTCGGCGGCTCGCTGGTCGCGCTTGGCGGCCTGATCGCGCTGATCGGCCGGGTGCTGCGCCGCCGCAGCGCGCGCCGAGGGAAAGCGGCTGCCGACCCCGAAGTCGCGCCCGGACGCGAGGCGCTGGCATGAGGCGCTGGATTCTCTGGGTGCCCTTCGCTTTGTTCGTGGCGCTGGGGCTCGTCATCGCCTGGAATTTGCGTAATCCGACCGAACGCGTGATCGTCTCGCGGCTGGTGGGCAGGGAATTGCCCGCCTTCACCTTGCCGGAAGCCCTGCCGAACCGGCCGACGATCCGCCGTGCCGATTTCGGCGGCGGCGAGCCCCGGATGATCAATATCTTCGCCAGCTGGTGCGTGCCGTGCATCGCCGAAGCGCCACAGCTGATGGAGTTGGCGCGCAGGGGAATCCCTATCGATGCGGTCGCAATCCGCGACCAACCGCAGGATATCGCCCGCTTCCTGGGACAATGGGGCGATCCCTATCGCAACATCGGCGCTGATCGCGATGCGAGCCTGCAGCTCGCAATTGGCTCCTCCGGCGTGCCGGAAACCTTCATCGTCGATGGCAATGGGGTCATTCGTTTCCAGCACATTGGTGCGATCAATCCCAGCGACATGCCGCGGTTGACCGAAGAGTTCGAAAAGGCGCGGCGATGAGGCCGGACCGCGTCATCCTCGCCTGCGTCGCGCTGGCCGTCGCCGCGCCGGCGGCCGCCGATTCGCTGCTGCCGCCAGCGGAATGGGCGAACAAGCAGCTGCCCGATCCGCGCCAGGAAGCGCAGGCGCGCGACCTGATGGAGGAAGTGCGCTGCCTGGTCTGCCAGGGCCAGTCGGTCGCCGACAGTGACGCGGACATGGCCGGCGACATGCGCTCGCACATTCGTCGCCGCATCGCCGCGGGCGAGACGCCGGCGCAGATCCGCGCCTGGCTGGTCGAACGCTATGGCAATTGGGTGACCTATGCGCCGCCGGTCGACGGCATGACCTGGCCGCTCTTTGTGGCGCCGGTGATTCTGCTCGGAGCCGGCTTGTGGCTCGCGCGCGGCCGGTTCCGGCGAAGGAAGAAAGCATAATGGGCTGGGTAGTCGTCGTCTTGCTGGCCTTGGCCGTGTTGCTCGGCCTGTGGCGCTGGATGGGGCGCGACATCGGCGCCTGGCAATTCGTCGCCGCCGCCTTGCTTGTCGCCTGCGCCGGCTATGCCTGGCAGGGAAGGCCGAACATGGCCGGGGCGCCCAAGGCGGCGGAGGCGGACCGGCGCCAGGATAGCGAATTCGCCATGCTGCGCCCGCAATTGCTCAACCAGTTCGATCGGGCCGGGGCCTATCTCACCACCGCCGAAGCGATGATGCGCAATGGCAATACGCTGAGCGCCGCGCGGATGCTGCATGGCCAGCTCCAGAGCAGCCCGCGCGACATGGGGCTGTGGCTGGGCTATGCCGACGCTTTGCTCCAGCATGCCAATGGCGCGCTGACCCCGGCGTCGGAAATGGCATTCAACCGCGCCGCTCAGGTCGCGCCGCAGCATCCCGCGCCGCGTTTCTTCTACGCGCTCGCCATCGCGCGGATCGGCCAGTTCGATGCCGCCGAACAATATTTGCAGCAGGTGCTGGCCCTGCCGCAGCTCACCGACGACTGGCGGACCGTCATCACCCGCGCCCGCGAAGGCATCGCCCGGATGCGCGCCGCTGGACCGCCGAGCGGCGCGCCGGCGATGCGTTAAAGCCGCAGTCGATTGGTCACAATCGTCACTCCCGACTTGATCCGGGGTCCACCTTCTTCATCCCGCGGCGCCGCAAGAAGATGGATGCCGGGTCGAGCCCGGCATGACGACGAATTTAGGTAACCCGATCTAATGCGAGCCTAACGCCGGCTCGTAGGGCAGGCCGAGCGCTTCGGCGACGGCTTCGTGACGAATCTTGCCGCCGGACACGTTCAGACCCGCTGCAAGGTGCGGATCAGAAAGCATAGCTGCTTCAGCACCTTGGTTGGCGAGTTTGAGAACGAATGGCAAAGTCGCGTTGTTGAGCGCGAAGGCCGAGGTGCGCGCCACGGCGCCGGGCATGTTCGCAACGCAATAATGAATGATGCCTTCGACTTCGTAGACCGGATCGCTGTGCGTGGTCGCGCGCGAGGTTTCGAAACAGCCGCCCTGATCGATCGAAATGTCGACCAGCACGGAACCGCGCTTCATCGTCTTGAGCATCTCGCGGGTGACCAGTTTCGGCGCCGCCGCGCCCGGAATCAGCACTGCGCCGATCACCACTTCGGCCTGCTTGACCGCCTCGGCGATCGCCGCCTTCGAGGCATAGGCGGTCTTGATCTGGCTGCCGAAATGCATGTCGAGCTCGGCCAGCCGGTCGTTGCTGATGTCGTAAATAGTGACGTCGGCACGCAGCCCGGTCGCCATCTGCGCCGCATTGATGCCGGAAACCCCGCCGCCCAGAATGGCGATCTTCGCCGGCGCCACGCCGGGAACGCCCCCGAGGAGCACGCCGCGCCCGCCTTGTTCCTTCTCCAGATAATGCGCCGCGACCTGGATCGACATGCGCCCCGCCACTTCACTCATCGGCTTCAGCAGCGGCAGCACGCCCGACCGCGACGTCACGGTTTCATAGGCGATGCAGGTCGCACCCGATTTCATCAGGCCATGCGCCTGATCGGGATCGGGCGCGAGGTGGAGGTAGGTGAAGAGCAAATGGTGCGGCTTCAGCCGGGCGATCTCGACCGCCTGCGGCTCCTTCACCTTCACGATCATGTCGGCGGCCGCGAACACCGCATCGGCGTCCGGCGCGATCGTCGCACCGGCGTCGATATAGGCCTTGTCGCTGAAATCGATGCCCATGCCGGCATTGGTCTCGACGATCACTTCATGCCCGGCCGCGGTCAGTTCGGCGACCGACGCAGGCGTCAGGCCGACGCGATATTCGTGAACCTTGATTTCCTTCGGCACGCCGACGCGCATCGCATTCTCTCCCGAATCTTCTTGTGGCCGCGGCTATAGCGGTGCAGCCCCCATTTGTCGCCGTTGCGCGGCCCCGGTCGTGGTGCTAGTCCGCCGCCCGCCCCGGCGGTTGCTGGAGCCTGAAGCCATCATGGCAGGTTCTGAGAAGTAAAGTCCCTCAATGAGTGACACCGCCGCACCCGCGCTGCCGGACGAACGCCCGGCGGGGCACCACCATCCCCAAACCGGCTTGATCAAGCTGGCGGTCGGCGCTGTCGGCATCGTCTTCGGCGACATCGGCACCAGCCCCATTTACGCTTTTCGCGAGACTTTCGCCGCACATGGCGCAACCTCGGCCCTGGCGCCGGACGCGCTG
>JBBSLM010000002.1:0-29107 GCA_038255245.1 Sphingomonadales bacterium | reverse complement strand
CTCGCCGCCGCCGCGACCTTGCGAGTCCTCATGCACAAACACTACGCCGCGCACGTTCTGAAGGTTCCCACTCTGGAGGCTCGGTCGTGGGTTCGATTTCTTGCCGATTGCTTGTATCCAGGAGAATCGAGTAGGAACATACGTTCGTAATCGGACGGGTCCGGAGACGTGGGAGGGTCACGGCGCTTTGCTACCGTGGGCGGCCGCGCCGCTATCGTCTAGGGGACTAGGACGCCGCCCTCTCACGGCGGAAACCGGGGTTCGAATCCCCGTAGCGGTACTGCCAGCTCAAACAGCAGTCAAGGATGTAAGCCCAGCAGATTGGGGCCATATCGAGGCGACGGTCTGAGTCATCTGGTCCCTGATGACGTGGTCTGCCGCCTGCTTCCCTGCATCTGCCTGCATCGTCACGGGTCGCGATGCAGGCTGCGCCGTTGGCGCCGCGAAGCGCGGTTCCGCTTGTCGAGAGGAGTCCTCGGCGCCGTGAGTGGCCGGTCGCGTGCATGCATCCGGAGCTCCTCCCCGGGGATGCAATGGACCCGGACGACCCCGCGCCGCTTCATCCTCGTCGCTCCCACGAGCTCAGCGCGTCGGCTCGACCTCCACCCACTCGTTGCTGCTCCGGACTAGCAGGGCGTCGCAACGGGGGCAGTAAACGGTGTTACCGGTGGGCCGCTCAGCGTCATTCGGGATGGGCCCCTGGCAGCGGGGACACAAGACCATTCGTGCATCATGCCCGAGCGCGTCAGCGGCGGGAAGGCCGTCGTTCAGCCAGTGCGGCGAGCAGTAGGGCGCTGCCGCCGCGAACCACCGGCTTGGGCCGTGACGGCGTATCGCGAACGTATCGAGCGTCGCGTAGGGCGTGTAGCAGCGACCAGCTCAACCTGTCTCCCGAAAAACGGCAAGAAGCAGACCGTCGCCTGCCTGCCCCCGGCCGCCGCAGCCCTGCGCGCGATGCCGGCTAATCCTGGCCGCCAAGACCGGCGACCCGAAGTGGCTCGACATCGCCTTTTACGAGGTCACGCGCCATTACTGCGGCAGCTGGATGTACAACGAGCTTGAGCTGCCGGCGGACATGGTCGCCAAACAGCTTCGCCACGCCGACTCACACCTCATCGAGACGCGGTGCAGCCACATGCGCGACGACGTCGCCATCGCGCGCACGAGGACACTCGTCACGCGGAGCGCGCGCACGCCTCGGGTCCGCGTCTTCGCCTCGTCGGCAAGCCGTGAAATCCTGCCCGTCTGCGACCATGCCAGCACGATGAGCGACGCGTTCGACGAACTCCTCGGCGCAAAACGTGGCGGAGGGAAGGGCGACAGCGAACCTAGCGCCGCTGACTCCCCGTTGACCCTCGTTCGTCAACTTGTAGACGACATCAACGACGGAAAAGTCCGGGTCGACATACAGCGCAACGACGGCGTGCGGTCCCTCGTCCAAGAACGTGGCCTAACCGTCGTCGAAATCCTCATGCTGTCGGATGAGGACTACGACGGTTGGGAGGGCGTGCTACTCATGCTCGCGGCGGCGGACGCTTTGCCGCCGTTCGTCGCCGTCAGGCTGAGCGAGAACCCCAGCCGGTCGACGGTGCCACGGGCAGAACTGTGGCGACTCGATAGCCGCTAGGCCAACCAGCCCTGGTCGGCGCCGCGCCGCGAGGGCGGCCGCCGCGCGATGTTGCTCGCGGCACCTGGCATCCCGCCACGAGACGCACGCCGAGGCTGGCAAGCCGCAACTTCAGATATGCCGACGGAGGTGGGGGCGGGCGCGCTCATGGACGGGCGACCGCCGCCGGTCGGGCGCGGCTTACCCGGCGTACCCAGGAGCGGCAGCGTTGGCGGCCTTGAGGCCCGCGGCGTCCAGGCGCTCCAAAGCCGAGCGCAAGTAGAGCTCCGAGAGCTCGATGCCGACCGCGCAGCGGTTGAGGCTGCGCGCGACGAGCGCAGTCGTGCCGGCGCCAAGGAAGGGGTCAAGGACGACGCCGCCCTCCCGGCAGCCCGCGAGGATGCACCGCTCGGCCAGAAGCGGGGGCATCGTGGCGGTATGCGCACCGCGGAATGGTCGCGGCGCGATGCGCCAGACATTACGCCTGTTGCGAAGCGCTCGCCCCATCCAGGCGCCACGGTTCTTGCCGTTTGGACGGAGCTGTTTCTGGCCGCGGAAGGCATTCGGCCCTTCCTTACGCGCCCCCGCCACGCGAGGCTCAGCAATGGCGTCGGCGTTGTAGTGGTAGAGCATCTCCTTTGTAAGCAGAAAGACATGCTCATACGAGTTAGTAGGGCGGTCCGTGACGTTCTCTGGCATCCCACCCAGCTTTTCCCAGATGACGGCCGAGCGGACCCACCATCCGGACTGCTGCAGGGCCAGCGCGACCCGGTAGGGGACCAGCATGAGGTCCTTCTCCTTGAGCTCAGCACCGTGTCCGTGGCTGGTCCGCACGCCGCCCTCGCGCGCGCGGTCCTGCCAGTCGCTTCCGCTATCGTCAACGCCGTTGATGCCCTGGTGGCTGGCGCGCCTAACTCGCGTGCGGTTGTTGTAGCTGTCACCGATGTTGAGCCAGCAAGTGCCCCACGGGGTGAGCACGCGACGCACCTCCTCAAAGATGGTCGTGAGCTTGGCGACGTATTCGTCAAGGGTCGGTTCGCGTCCCAACTGCCCCTCGACACCGTAGTCGCGAAGTCCGTAATACGGTGGGCTGGTGACGACGCAATCAACACTTTCACTAGCGAAGGAGCTCAATATCGGCAACGCATCGCCGTGATAGAAGAAGGTGTGTTCATCGCTGTGATACGGCGCGACAGGCTTGTAAGCCGGCCAGGGCCACCGCTCTTTACGGTGCCAGTAGAGAGGAGACGAATCCATGTAATAAACAATATGCACATACGGTGAAATTGTCAAGGCCAGGTGGGCGGCGGCCACTGAAAGCCAAAGCGACTAGAAAAAGTAAAGACCCGCCTTCCTTGGCCGAAGTCGGTGGTGGCCGCGGGCCGCCTGGAGCGGGAGCATTTACGAAATCGCGCGCCGCTACTGCGGCAACTGGATGTACAGCTTGGATTGGAAGCCGCCACGTCACCAGGCAACTGCGCCATGCCGACCCGCGTCTCATCGACACCCTGTGCGGGCATATGCGCCATGACGTCGCCATCGTTGCTCACAGGCCAAACGGACCACCATCCCGCTGGCTTGCCGCCGGTCGCCGCGGCTTCGATTCGTCCGCTAGGCAGCGCGCAACATCCCCCGAACACGGTGGAAGGCGGTCGCGGCCGGCCCGCCACCCGCTTCGAGATTCGTCCGCGTCGAGCCGGCCTTACGGGCAGCGGGCAAGCCAGCTTGTCAGTGGTTGCGAATGATGAGGTGGGTAGCGTCGCGGCGATATGGCCCATGAGCGAAAATGAGTGCCCAGTCGTGCCACGCGCCTGCCGGGCGCAGCGCCCGGCTGTCTGCGCTGCCACGAGCGCCGCGGGACGTCGCGGGCGGCAGTACCGGAAACGGATACGAGCGATGCGACCTTGAGGGCATGTTCCGCGGTCAGCTGATGCGGGCCCGCTGGGACCCGAAGACGGAAGGGCCTAAAGAACGCTCGGGAGTACTCGCCTTCGACGCGGCACGCTCGACGAGGTCGTCAAGGCCGACGCGGCGCTGGAGTTGCGGCACGAGCGCGGCGGACAGCTTCAGCTGCGGTGAGCAGGCTTGGGGCTGCACGCCATCGCGCGCGCTCGCGGCACTCCGCGGCGCGAGGCTGGTCTTGCCGGCTCCATGCCGGCCGACCGCCGCCTGCCCGGGGTCTGGATTTGAGTTCCACCCGCCCAAATTTGGCGGTGTAGAGCGGAGTTAGGCCGCCCGAAGGGCGTATTCATCCCCGTACCGGGACTTTCGCGTGATTCGCAGGGCGGTTAGCGGAGCTTCGCGCCCTCCGTCCGGTCATGACCAATTCGCGTTCCTAGAAGGTGTTGACAAAGCCTCCAGTGACCCGCTTGTCGCCTAGCGGCGCCACCGGACTCGCATAGCTACATCCCGCTCCGCAACAGCGGCTACGGGGTGTCCCGGACCGTTCCAGCTCGCTCGGCCGCGCGTATCTGCGCTCGCAAGCGCTCTCCGCGGGCAATTTCGCTGTGCACGTCAGCTGCGACCTGAAGCAGCACCTGCCGTTGCTCGTCGGTGATGTACGCCGACCATGGCCGGCCGACCTCCGCGACGACCTCTTCCCACAGCGGGCAGCCGTGCTCGGCGATATCGCGCATCCGGTTCGCGTACGCGTGACCGGTGGCGCTGGTCCGCAGGCCGCGGTACCGGGGCAGCCACTCGGTCAGCGCTTCGAACAGCCGCCCGTCGCGATGCGCGGCTCGCATCAGACGGCCCATCTGCCGGGACGGAAAGTACTTGGCGCCGTCGATGCGCTGCACGCCGGCCTGGCCGAGGCTTTTCGCCCAATCTTCGAGCGCCTCCATGAGTGCGTCGGCAGCCGCCCGCTCGGAGCTCATGGGCGATGCCGGCGCAGATGCCGGACGGTGTCGCCGGTCAGGCGGCGGTCGCGCACGTGCGCGCCGTCGGCCTCGAACCAGCCGCCGGCTCTGACCAGCAGCTTGAAGTCATGGCAGATGTAGCCGCCAGAGCCGCCGTAGTACGGCATCGGCTCGGCGCACTGCGGACAGGGCGGCGCCAGCTCGGCCGGCACGTCCGCCGCCAGGACGGGCTGGGCGTTCGATGAGTCGCTCATGCCCTCCAGTATACATACGAAAAGCCGCTATTTACAGACAAAAACATGGCCAGAATACTTCTGGGCAGGTTGGAGTTTTGGGCAGGTTTGCTCAACGCCGGGTCCTCCGCCCCGTGCAGCCTGCTTCGGCGGCGGCACGTTTCGCACGCTCCTGTCGACGCGCCGGGCCACGCTCTAACTGCCCGGAACTGCGCAATCGCCGGGCGGACTCAAAATCCAGTTTCGAATTCCCGACCCCCCGGCGAGCAAACGCGCCCGGCATCAGCGCGAACTTGTCGAACGGCCGCCGCCATCCCCCGCCCAAGCGGCTTGTGCGGGAGTAGGATGGCCGTCCGCCGCATGAAAGGACACCATGACCAAGTCCCCGCTCGGGAGAATCCTCCCGACCGGGCCGCGCCATTCACGCCATCGACCCGAACGGGCGACCCGCCTGTACGAACCGCTCCGCTAAGTGGTCGTAGCAGCCCGGCCCGAACATCCGGCTGTTGCCCAGCGGTGGGAACCCAACGTGTCACTACTGCCGGAACGCGCTAGGTCTGGTCTAGGTCCAGCGACCGCTCAAGGGGCGCCGTGAAGAAGTCCCAGTATCTCGCCGGAGCAACCCCCGCCCAAATGACGTGGCAATTGACGCCTTCATGGGGCCTGTGTGCTGCGGCAGGTAGCGGCGATTCGTGACTCGTCAGTCGCTGTTTCGTCGAGTCACGCGTTACGCGCCTGGCCCCCTATCGACTCCTGCGGAGAACCGGCTTACAGAAGCCTTCGCGGCCGTACTCGAATACGCTGACGACTCTCTGGCGGCAGCCGTCCTGGACGAATGGGGTATTGCGACGCGCGGTCCCGTTTCGGTTCATACGCAGGTGTGGTCCGGCGGGGGGCGCCACATCGACTTGGAGCTTTGCCACGGCGACTCGCTCTGCTGGGTGGAGGTCAAACACGGAGCTCGGCTCCACGCCGACCAGCTGTTCAACTACCAGACCGACCTAGCCCGCCGTGAGCACGACGCGGCGCGGCGCTGTCTCATCCTCCTCGCGCCTGTTGGCTTCGATGACGACGGCCAATCTGACTTCGCGGACGACGTGTCGACGTGGCAGAGCGTCGGTGTCGTGCTGATGAACTGGCTTCAAGCGCAGAAAGACCACGACCCCGTACACGCCTGGCTAGTAGCCCAGTTCCTTGAATTCCTACGGGAGGAGAGACTCGCCGTGACCCAACCCCTTGACGCCGAGGACCTCAAGGTCCTCGCTCGGCGCCGTGGCAGCGAGCAGACCTTCGCCCACGTGCTCGGCGAGGTGCACGACATGGTCGCTGCAAAGTGGCGCACACGGCGTGACGAGTCGAACAACTGGCCGCGGAACGTCAGGCGCGAATGGTGGCCGGAGGGTTGGGAAGGCTGGTCCCCAGGCCCCGGCTTCAGGCCCTACACCTACATCGGCTGGGGCGTCACCCATTTCGACCCCACCGGATGACGAGCCCACGGTGTGGTGCGGGCTGTGGTTCGAGGGGTCGGCGGCGGCCTCGGACCCACTTGCGCAAGCTGACTGGGCAGCCGCGCGTAGAGCCGAAGGGTTCGAGGTTCGCATCATCGAAGGCGAGGCTCTAGTTCGGTTGCTTCGTTGGGACTCCATCTTCGATAAGACCCTCAATGAGCAAGTAGAGGCCGTCTTTCAGCACATCCAAGAGACCGACTTGCTGCTTCGCAACCAGCCACCGTTCGTTCCGACGGGGCCAGCGCCCGTCGCGCCGCGGCCTTAGCGCTCGCCGAAAGTGGACCCTGCAACGACGCCGGCGCACCGCCCACCGCGGGCGCATGGCAACGCGCTCGACGTGGTCGAAGGCCCGGGGAGCACTCTACGAGTCCGGATACCAGCTGAAGACGAGCTCGGCGGTATCGGGCGCGCCTCGCGCATGAGGCTTGACCCAGGTTTCGCCTGCCCGCAGCGTGACGCCGATTGAAGACAAACTCGGGGGTCATCAGCTGATGCTTCGTGAGCGTCCCGGCGGGCAGGGCGCGGACCCGCTCCAGGTAACGCTCCGCGAGATTTGGCGGTGGCTTCA
Organism: Sphingomonadales bacterium; assembly: GCA_038255245.1. Taxonomy (GTDB): domain Bacteria; phylum Pseudomonadota; class Alphaproteobacteria; order Sphingomonadales; family Sphingomonadaceae; genus Allosphingosinicella. Next base: position 22,334 of record JBBSLM010000002.1, on the reverse strand, counting down.
CCGAGCGTTCTGCGTCGTCATGCCGCGGCTCGGATGAGGGCGAGTTCGTCGAGCTCCCAGGGAGGCGCCTGCACGCGGATGAGTTGCTCCCACGACGGGACCTCGCGGGCCTCTCGTCGTCGCCTGTGCTCACGCATGACCTTCACGGCCTGCCAGCCGACACGCGCGAGCGCCGGTGAGTTCAAGTGTCGCCGGCGAGCAGCGCCGCGCTGTGGCGGGCCAAGCTCGCAGACCGACCCCGGTCTGACGAGCATGTCGCGCGCGAGCGCGAGGGCACGACCGCCGCGCCAGAGCTCGGGAGATGGCCGTCGTCGCCGGCGGGGCCGTCTACGACGGCGCGTGCGCGTGCGCGCCGTCGGGCGCGGCGTCACCCTCGAAGACCATCCCGGCCGTCCCCCTGTCGAGGACTGGCTCACAGGCGTCCTCGGCTGGGACACCTGGCACGGCGACGAGGACACCAGCCACCTGAGCGTAACCCCCGCAACCACCCCGCGGGTCCATCGGTGACCCCAAGCCCTGGCGAAGCAGTCGTCTACCCGCCTGGCATCCTGATGCGCGTGTCCCTCTCGACGCTGGGCCTGTACCCGCTGGCGGCTGACGTGACCAACGGCCATGCCGTCGTCAACGTGCTCGCGCCGTTTCCCAGGACGTTCGAGCTCGGAGGCGACGAGCTGGTCAGCTCCGCTCGTGACCACGCTCGCGAGTGGGACGAATTCGCGGTGACGCTTGAGGCGCTGCTTGGGTCGGGATGGAGTCTTCAGGGGCGGGCCAGTCTCTATGCCGTCCGCCGCGCGACGGCCCGCGACCTGGCCGCGCTCATTGACGCCGATTTGGAGCGCGGCACTGTCGCTGAATGGTGCATGATTGACGACAGCGGCGGCTTCGTCGCAGTCGGCGGTGCTGTCGCCGGCTATCCGCTGTCCGAGCAGACGTTCCCGGGCGCGACGCTTCCGGCACTCGTCGTCAACGCGCTGACCGGCGCTCAGCGCATCGCCGACGACGAGGACGCGTTGCGAACGGTCGTCTGCGGCGAGCTTCGCGCCTGCGCCGCGTGGTGGCGCGCGCATCCGCAGGAGCGCTCAGACCACGACACGCACGCGCTGCCTGCAGGACTCGACGAGCTTGCACGAGATATCGAGTCCGGCCCGGTTCCAGCAGCCGTTGAAGACCTCGGCGCTGACGCGCTCAGCACCTTCCGCGGGGCTCCGCACACACGAGTCGATGTGCGTCCGGTAAGCGCGGTCATCTTCACCGGCCTGATGGACGCCGCCGGCCACCACTCGACGCTCACCAGCGTGCCACGCAGCGGCGTCGCGGAGGCGTTGCGGCGCGATGGCGCCGCCATCGCGCGCGAGCTCGGGCTCGCGGTGCGCCCCGTATAGGCGCCGGCGGCCGGCCGCGGTGAGCCACGACATCGCACTCGGAGTGGGGGGCTGCAGCTTCGTCAGCGGCGAATTTCGCTGTCGGCGGGCGCGGCGGCGACGCTGCCCGGCGTGGTGCACGGGCAACGCGCCTTCGCTCCACCAGCCGCCGCTAGAACGTCAGCGAGCCTGCACGACGGGCGGTCTCGATTGCGCGCCGCGCCGCGGCGTCCACGGTCTGCGAGAACCGGTAGGCGGCCGAGTCTGTGAGGGCGGCGATGGCCGCCGCGCGCTGCTCGGCCGTCAGCCTCTGGCGCCCGCCTTGCACCGGCCCGGACACGCCGACGTCGGCTAGCGGCGTCCCGTCCACGTCGATGACGTGGACGGTGGACTGCATCTCGAATTGCTGCTCTTCGTCGTTCCATTGCGGCAACTCTTCGAGGATGAGCCACGCAACGATGCGCTCCGCCCCGGCGTAGTTGATGAACACGTCCTCGCCAATGCGCCACGCGGGGGTGTACGGCTGCCCGTCGCCGCGGCGGCGCACCTCACCGGTCGCCCGGTCGCGCTGCGTCGTCCACGTGAAGGGCCACGGCATCCCTTCAATCAGCGTGGGCTGCTCCTCGTTGAGCGTCACCAACCAACCTGTCTTCGTCATATGCGTTCCTTTGGGTTGCGGCCGGCGCTAATGCCGGCGCCACCCCCTTCGTCTCACGGGAGACATTAGGTACAAGCAACCGCGTCCTAGGAACCGCTACACCGCGCGGGCGAGGGTTTTCCGGCGCACAAGCACGACGGGCGTTGCGGCAGCTAGAGCGCCCGGAGACGAACCGCGTACTGGTCCGTACGCTTGGTTCATGACCAGCTCGCTGTTTCGGCGCGTCACGCGGTACTCCGTCGGCTCCGTTGTCGACCCGCGCGAGAACAGGCTTACCGAAGTCACCGCGGCTGTGGTCGAACAGGTCGACGGGTTAGCGCAAGCATTGGTCAGGACTCTGCTTCGGTCGGGCGCCGAGGATGCGACGCGCCGTGAGCTTGCCGTCGCGGAAATGGAGCGACGCGAGAGACTCATCGAGATGGCCGAGACGGTCGCAGTGCCTCGTGTTCATGTGAGCACGCAGGTCGCGACGAGACAGGGGCGTTTTGTCGACCTAGAGATACTTCTGCGCCCCGCTGTGGGCGCTCTCAATCCAGGGCTGCTCGTCTGGGTGGAGGTCAAACACGGGGCCGACCTCCATGGCGACCAACTTGATGTCTACTCGCAGGACATTCGGCTGCGCCCCGTACCCGAGCACGTCGAGCGGGTGGTGGTGCTTCTAGCGCCGCGCGGCTGGACGCCAGTCATGGGAGTCGTGCCGTCGAACGTGCTAATGGCGGCATGGCAGAGCGTGGGGAGGGCACTGCGGCGAGACGTGGTTGTGCGTCCGCCCGAGCAGGCCTGGTTGCTGTCGGAGTACATCCGCTACCTGAAGGAGGAGGGGTTGTCTGACCCTGAAGCACTAACCACCGCGCTTGCGCTGGCGCTCATGGAGTTCAATGCGGCTTGGGACGCGGTGGCCGGCATCTGCGAGCACGCAGACAGCGTTGCTCAGACCGACTGGGGGGCACGGGGGCGGCACCAGAAGACGCGCGGCAACGCTCCCGTGCCGGCATTTGGCACCGGCTACTGGGCCCATTACGACCGAAACCGCAAGTCGCAGCAGCCGAGCGAGAACTGGCGCGGCGCCTGGTTTGAATGGGGACTGCGCGACACCGCCGACATGCAAGGCCTGGAAAACACTCGCGGCACATGGGCGTTCGTCGCCGGCGTGACGTTCAAGAAGGACAACCCAACGAAAGTCATTGCCAACGAACAGTGGCTTGCTCGACGTATGGCCGAGGGCTTCCAGTACTTCTGGATAGGGGGCTACTACCGACTTGCGCGCCTGCGCTATCCCGACGAGCTCCTCCGGGACACCACGCTCGAAGCACAGGGGCGCCAACTCGGATGCTGGGTGGTTGGTAGCTTTGGCGCTCTTGCCGATGACCCGCCGCCTGCATAAGAGAACGGCGCGCTGCTTCACTCGGCGGGCATCGGCTGTGTCTCCGGCGCGCTTCCGCTGGGAATCAGCCGGTCGTGCTCTGAGAGGTCGAGGACTACATGCGGAGCTAGGTTGGCACCGTCAACCGGACGCGGCTGTCGAGCTGTTCTTCCCGCTTCTCGGGACGTGGTTTGAATCGATAGCGATTGGTCGATGTTCGCGCGCGGGCATGCCGCGGTCCTGTGGCTGTCGGACCTAGCTGGGGTCGTCGTGTGAGCCGTTGGCGACGAGATACGCGCTGAGCAGCACTGTTGCCTGGACGAGCTTCGAGCGCCGGGCTCGCAGGGCGCGAGCTCTTACTGCTGCTTGCTCGTTCGCGGCTGCGTCTCGGATGAGGGCTCGCTTACGGCGTCCGGCCATGTAGAGGCCGCCGGCGATTGCGCTGAGCGGAAGGACGGCGGCTCCCACGGCGACGCCCGCGGCCCCACTCGCAACGGTGCCGCTACCCAGACGGGCGGCGAGCCCGGATGGCGAGTACTTGCGCTCTACCGCTGTCTTGGTGGCGTTGCCAACGGCTGAGATGATGGCGAGGTCGTGGAGGATGGCGGTGGCTGTTCCGCGGTGCGCGGACGGTTCGGCGAGGACCTCGTCCGCGCGTTGCTGGGCCGCGCGTCGGTCGAAGGTCTCGTCGTTGAGCGCGGCGGCGAAACGCTGGGAGCTCATCAGCCATCGGAGCCGGTCCGAGCGTTCCTTGGTCCGCAGGAACGTCTCGAACTCCTCGCGCTGCGCATCGTCGGCCTCGATGTGCTGCGCCGCCTCCAGCACGAAGTCGACGAGGAGATACGCGACCTCCATGTCGGTCGAGCTGTCGAAGTCATCTGCGAGCTCGAAGTGACGGCCCGCGACCTCGACCAGGCGCCGGCGCAGCAGCGACGGAATGTCCTCACCGTCCGTGGCATCGAGCACCCGCCGCAGCGTGTCGAAGAGCTCCGTCAGCAGCTCGTGTTCCTCGACCTCTTCGAGGTCGTTCGCTGGCTCCAGCAGTTTGATGAGCTGCCGTAGCTGCAGGGCTGAGAGCTGGCGCAGCGCGGCAATCATCGACGGTCGTGGATGGTAGGCATGGCGATGTCCTTCGGTTGCGTCTCGGACGACCTCGGCGCGGCACTGGCCGCCCGGAGGAGCTTGCGGACCTTCTTGATGGTGACGCTGACGGCGGCGCTCGTGCCGATGCCGACGCTGACGGGACCGAGCACCGCCAGCCCGGCAGCGATGGCGGTGGTCCCCGGGATGGTGGAGCCGGCCAGCAGGGAGACTCCGGCGGCGATGGTCGGGGCCGCCGTTTTCGTCACGGCCGCACTGGCGACGGTCGCGATGGCGGCTTCGCCGCCAGCCCACGCGGCGTTCTCGGCCGCTTCGGCGACGGTGAGGTCACCGCGGTGGACTTTCAGGGTGTCGCACGCGACGCTGAAGGTCGCCGACGCCGCCGCGGCGCTCGCGCCGGCCTTCACCGTTGCCCTCTTCGCGGCTTCGGCGCCGACCCGGGTGACCCGGTCGGGGTTCGCGGCGCTCTCGACCATCTCTCGGACGTCCTTGATGGTCCAGCCGCCCTGCCGGAAGCCATGGAGACCGTCAGCCTGGGCCGTCGGCCGGGTCACGCCGCGCGGTGTCACGAGCTCGGTCTCGGAGCGCGCTTTCTTGGACACCTTGCTGGCTGCGGTCTTGAGCTGCGTGGGATGCTCGGTGAGCTTGTGCTGGGCCGTGCGGGCCGTGCTGACCGTGCGGCGCGCGAGGGCTCGGCGAGCCCCACGATACGTGCCGTCGATGCCCTTCTCGTTCGGCTTCTCGCAGAGTTGAAGCCACGTGTGACGGAGGCGAAGCGTGTAGAGGCGCTTCATGTCGCGCGCGTCGAGGCGCTCGAAGACATGGCCAGCCAGCCCGTCGCGGCGGGCTTTGCGTTCGATGAGCCAAAGCAAGACCTGCTCGTCGGTCATGCCTGCCGTCTTGTTGCTGGCGGTGTGTCGGGCGACCGCGATGACGGTCTCGCGGTCGAGGGCGTCCTTGACGCCCCGGCGAGCGAACTCGCCCGCGCCGGCGGCAGTGACGGTCGTCGCGCCCTCGCGAGGAACAGACCACTCGGTGGCGGCGCGCCTGCCGGCCCGGGGCGCCGCGACGGGCGGTGCCTGCTCGGCCTCGGGTACGTCAGCCGCCTCGGGCGGCGCCTCGACCTGATGCGCACCCGCGGCTTCATCCTGTTCGGGGCAAGCGACGGGTTCCGGCTGGGTCGTCGTTCGCGGGTGAGCGTCGCGTCGCGAGCCGGTGGCGCGACCCCCGCGTCGAGTACGGCCTGCGTGCGTGTCGTCGAGTGCCTCGGGCGGCGAGTCGTTGCATTCGTCGACCGCCTTCGTCTGCTGTTCGGGTGAGGTGGGCTTCCGGTCCATGATGCGGTCCCTTTCGTGGGTTCAAGCTCTTCGTGAGCTTCGAGCCGGTGCAGCTTCGCACAGAACTGTGTCGCCGTCAAGGAACAGTGTTGATGATTCGTAAGAGTTCCGCGCAAGACGGCAAAAGATTGAATCCGTAAGACTCTCTGCGGTCCGGGTCCCACGTTCGGCGGGCCCGGTCGGCGAGAGCACCCCCACGTTGCTCCCCGAGCCGTGAGGGTGCCTGCGCCAAGGCGGTACCGATGCAGGGCTCGTGCATCTGCCGTCTCCGCCGACCCGCGCTCGCCCACGAGTGGGAGCAGACGGTCGCAACTGCGGAGAAGACCATTGGACTCGATGGCATGAGCGTGCCGTGGGGTGCCCACATCACCCAGCTCGCCGGGCAGTTACGAGGAGCCGACAGGCGCCGCGAGCTTGACCGCTTCCGGTTCGAGTGGGCGAACGGTCCACCCACCGTGCGGCATCGAGCGCGTATCCGGAACGTATCGAGAGCCCCATGAGGCCTATACCGCCGACGAGAGAACCTGTCTCCCCGACTAGAAGGCCCGATGCGAACGGGGCCGCAGGAGTTCGCACCGGGAGCCCGTTTCCCCAGGCGGGCTGGGCGAAACAGCGCGAACCGGGATGCACCGGGACGAACGCTCTCCAGGGGGCCGGCGTATCGGTTCTGTATCGAGACGTGGCTTAGGCCGTATCAACCCTGGGCTGCCGAGGACGTCCGACGAGGCGTCTCATCCGGCGTCCGATATCGACGGGCGCGGCCCGACGGCACCGAGACTGACGACCTTGAGGCGATGCTCGCTTGGCTGGAGCGGGTGAGCGGCCGGTGCTGAGGAACTGGCCGGCGGCGCGCCGCTGGCCCCTGAGCGCAAGGACGTCCCGACCTAGTTCCTCGGCCTGCAGATGGTGCGCGGTCCCTCGACCTCGCCCAGCCCTTATAAGGCGGGTCTTACGAACCTCATCCTCGTGCAGACCTTCCTCCGGCCACGAACTCCGGTCACCCGGAGCGGCGACTCCTCCCGCGGGACCGGGACGCAGTCTCCAGCCACGCCCAGACGCTAGCGGTCGGCGCCGACCATCACGCCGCCTCATTGGCGTCGGTAGCAGCCGGCAGCGCAGCGACCTCACCGTCGATGTCCACGAGCTCGGGTACCTGTACGAGGCTGGCGTGCAGGTTGACCGTGCGAGGCGCGTCAAGCTCGTTGGCGGCATCCACTGCTCCGAGCTCGGGGAAGCGCCGAGCCATTGGCAGCAGGCGCCGCTCGACCGAGCTGACGACCTTGTTCTGAGCCTCAACGACGCTGTTGAGGCGCTTGGAGACCTGGTCGACCAGGCCGAGCAGGACCCCGAGGCGGTTGTAGAGCTGGCGACCGAGCTCGGCGATTGCGCGGGCCTCCTCGGCGACCTTCGCGTGCTGCCAGCCGCACGCCACGCTCCATAGCAGCGCGACGAGTGTCGTCGGGGTGGCGATGACGACGCGCTGTCGGAACGCGTCGTCGAGCAGCTCGCCGTCGAGCTCCAATGCCGCGCCGAGGTACTGCTCGCCGGGGAGGTACAGGACGACGAACTCCGGTGAGTTGAGATGCTGGAAGTACTTCTTGTCGGCGAGGCGCTTGACGTGCGCGCGGATGCCACGGACGTACGTCGCCATGTGGACCTTGCGGACTTCGGGGTCGTCGGTCTCGCAGGCATCGAGATACGGGGCGAGCGGAGCCTTCGCATCCACGGGCACCTGGCGGTCGCCGGGGATGCGCACGACCATGTCCGGGCGCAGCAGCTTGCCGTCATCGTCGAGGTGCGACTGCTCGACGAAGTCGCAGTACGCGACCATGCCCGCCATCTCCGCGGCACGGCGCAGGTGGTACTCCCCCCATTGCCCACGCGTGTTCGGCTGACGCAGCGCGCGTGCGAGCGCGCCGGTCTCCAGGCGCAGCTCACGCTGACCGTCGCTGACGGTCAGCAGCTTCTCGCTGAGCTCGCTGTGGGTCTTGACCCGCTCGCGGTCCAGGCGTCCGATGACTTCGCCCATTTCCTTGAGCTGGGTCTGCACGGGAGCGACGAGGTCGGTGACGGCCTTCTCGCGCTTTTCGGATTCGGAGCTGGCCTTTGTCGCCGCGGTGTTCAGCTCCGACTTGACGAGCGCGATGAGCTGTTTGCCGCGTCCCTCGAAGACCTCGCCGGCCTTCTCGCCTACTTGTGCGAGCAGGTCGCCGCGAGCCTCGGTAAGCGTCTTGACCTGCGCCTGAGCGCCTTCCAATGTCGCCTTGATGCCGGCGAGCTCCTCGCGCAGGTCGCCAACCTCGCGCAGCTTCTGCTCGCTGAGCGCCGTGCACTGCGACGCGTTCGTATCACGCTCGCCCTGCGCGGCCGCGAGCTCCGACCGCGCTTCCTGCAGCGCATCGCTGAGCTCACGCAGCCGGCCGCGCAGCATGAACCCGATGCCGCCGGCGCCGAGCAGCATCCCCGTCAACATCCATACTGCTTCCATGCCTGTTCGTCTCGCTCTCTGGAGGTTGCCGCGGCGTCAGTGGACGCGGTCGGTTGGAGGGTTGGGGTCGTTGCCGTAGGAGTCGCGGTCACGGATACGGCCCTGACGGTCGTGGATGACGACCTCTGAACGCTGATTGCGCGCGATGTCCCGGGCGGCGTCCATGGCCGCGGCCTGCGTGTCGTGATGCGACGTGTCTCGCGTGTTGCTCTCTCCGCGCACAGCCCAGCCTTCGGGGCGCGATACGACGTGCTGGTTGCGTTGGGTCACGGTGCTCCTCAAGGTCGACGGACAGCGAGGAGCGCACGCTACGGACCGGGGTGGACGGAACGACGGCCTTGTATGCGCCACGACCCCCTCTGTAGCTCGTCGGATGCCGTTGGGGGGACGCGCGAAAGCTGCGGAAATTGCGGCATCGGCGCGTTCTGCACAGCGCGCGAGGGCCGTTCTGCACAAGGCTTTGCCTGCACTTTGCGGCGATTTCCGGCTGCTCCTACACCATGCGTGTTGAGAACTCGTCGCTACGAGTCCGGTCGTAGAGCTGTCTGCACAGGTAGTGAACATGACCTGTGTGCATCGTCTGCCGGGTTCGGTTATTCCTCTCGCCGTGGCGACCTCCGAGACATGGACTCCCTCTCGGAGGCTTCAGTCTGCGGCACGGGCGGAGCGTGAGCGCGTCCAACGAAAGCTTGCCGAGCTGGACCGCCGGCACGCGGAACTCGCCGACGCGCTGGGCGAGGTGACGGCCTCGCGTGATGAGCTTCGCGAACAGCTGGGCATGCTCAGCCGCTTGGCGCACAGCGCTGGCGATGATGTCGGCGGCGCCGAACGCGATGCCCATGACGGTCCCGAGCTTGACCTGCGTCGGCTCGCAAACGGCACGGGCGACCACGACCGAGAGAGCGTCGGTAAGCCCCTGCGCGGACAGGCCATTCGCGAAGCGGCCGTGCGCGTGCTCGCCACATCGCCGCGAGCGTACGACCCGGTCCATTACAAGGACTGGTTCGGGCTGCTGCGCGCCGAGGGGCTCCTTCCCGCGGGCAAGGACCCTTTGGCAACGTTCCTGACCCAGCTCGGGCGGTCGCCGGTCATCACGCGCACGAGCGGGCAGGGCATCTACATGCTCGACCACGAGTTCCCGGACCGCGCTCGGCGAAAGCTCGAACAACTCCAACACGAACTGCGCGACGCGCACGACGCCGCCGTCGGTCCGAACGTCGCGGACGTTGCCGCCGTGCGCGAACGGCGCAGCGAACTCGTCACGGAGGTGGAGCGCCTGGAACGCGAACTGGACGAAGCGCTCCGCTCGCTGACGCCCGCCGAGCACCCCCTGAGCGCCACCGGGTAGCGAACGGCAGGGCCAGTGCCGCGCACGATACATCGGACATCAGCACCGGCCGTAGGCGGGGCAAGCCTCTACGCTCGCGCTGGCGAGTCGACATCCACTCGTCGGCGAGAGCAGTCAGCGAGAGCGGCAGCGACACACCGTATGACCCCGCCGATGACGCGCGGATGACTCCCGCTTCCCTCGGGGTTGCTCATCACGGACGCGACGAACGCGAACAGAACCTCGTCAACCTCAGGGTTGAGGCTCTGGCCTTCGCGTACCCATGCCTCCCACGCCGCAGCGGCGCGCGGCGCATCAACTCGGAGCATTTCTGTCACGGTTTCGGCAATCATCGCGCGACTCTGCCCGAAGGCACAGTTCGCGCCGGCGGTGTTCGCTTATCCTCCGAGCGATGGACCACATGGACGAACTCGCTCGCGAGGTTGAGGCGCTTTTGCGCGCTGGCGCGGGCGACCACTCCGTCGCCCTCAACGCGGAGCCGTGGTCTTGGGCGATAGGCGACCTCGGCCATGTGTATCTACAAGGCTCGGGTGAGACCGCCGCCGTCGTAGTCCAAGCTGCCGACCGAAATCCGTCCTCATACTCGGTGGACCCCGCCGACAATGCCGCGGTAGAGCGCGCGGTCGAAGACTCGCTACGTGACCTCGGAATCTGACGTGTAGCGACGGGCGGTCGGAGCCTGACGTTCGAGCACGCCCGTCGTGCAGGCGGACTGCCGTCTGAACGTGGCATGACGCGGGAGCCCCCTCAGCTAGCCTCGCGAAAACTCCTGGTGCCGCACGTGCAGTCGCAAATACAGGTGCTGAGTCGGCGCAGCGCGTAGCCGCGGGACGGCTCTCCGTGGCGCGTGACCGCACGCGACCCGCACACGGACTCGGCTTCAGGCGCTGCTCGCAGCGGGTGAGGCCACTGCGGCGTCAATGCGGTCGGCGACTTCGTGCATGAACCGTGCTCCGCGCTCGCGGTCCAGCAGTGCACAGAGCGCGATGAGTGACCACAGCGCATAAGCGCGCTCACCGCCGCGAACCCGTCCGTGTCTCAGGTCGTGGGCTCGCCCGTCCCATAGCTGTGCGTGGAGGAAGAGCCGCAGGTCGTCTTCGAGATTCAATCCGCATTGCTCATCGAGCAATCCGTTTACGCTGCTTGCTCGTCGCGGTTGTGGACGTCGCGGGTGCGCGGTCTTCAACATCTGCTGACTGCTGTTGACGACCTGCTCGCGACGGGCCGCGTCCCACACCATGCCTTCGGTCGCGCCCATCAGTAGTCGACATGCCGCGGCCCAGCGACGTTGCAGGACGAGTTCGAGCCCGGTCCCCAACTCTTCTTGCTGGCTGGCGTCGAGCAGACCTGGCTGTTCGACCGCCGTGCGGACCAGCTCGACGAACTCGGGGGTCACAAGTGCAGATTCAAGCGTCGCAACCATAAGCTCGTCGCCATGCTCAGCCACGGCGAGTAGCAGCTCGAACGACTCTTCGAGATGTACCTCTGCGACGACAAAACCGAGCGGCTGCTGCTCCTTGAAGTCGAGCACCGCCTGGGCCCGCTCGCCGGCCTCGGCTAGACGGCGAGTCCAACGCTCGACGATGGCAGCGGTGTCAGGCCCGCGAGCGGCGGCGTGCGCGCGTTCGCGCAGCCCACCAACGACTTCTGACAACCACCGGGAGAAGTCGCCCGCCGTGGCTTGCGCCCGGTGGATGAGTAGGTGCTGGCGCTCACCCATGGCTGTCAGCAGCGCCGAGTCGCTCGACGCGCTGGTGGGGCTGAGTTCACAGACCGAGCCGATGAGCTCGCGCAACCCCATGCGCGCTTCGGGCGCGAGAGCAGCCACGTCGTCGTACGACAGCCTGGGAGACAATGTCGTGTGGCTCAAGAGCGCCTCGACGTAGGCGCCCTCGTCGGGCTTGTCGCTCTCGTAGAAGACCGCCAATACACGCTCAACTGCAAGCGTGGGACGACGCACGGTGCACGGGCCTAAGCCCAAGACATCACCGCTTGTCTGCCGCGGCGTCGAGTCGAAGACCTCTGTCATTAGTCAAGCGTACGCGGCGACACCTCGGCGCCCATCAGCGCCGGAGACGGACCTCGCTATGGCGCCGCCGGCGCATCGCAGACTGGCAGCGCACGTGACAGCTTTGCGCCACTGCGGGCGTTCGCCTGTGCGGGGCGTCGACCGCCGCCGCGTGCAATCAGCAGGCGTCCCGGAGCGGCACGACCCGGGCATGTGGCTCAAGGTCACGCTCCTCCGGCACTGCCACCATCCGGCACAGCCGGCCGTGCGGGACACCGAGCTGAGAGGCGAGCGCCTGAGTCGAGCCGCCGGCAGCGCGCAGCGCGTCAACTGCTGCGCCAAGGACGCTCGGTGCTTCCTCGGGTCCTGCTTCGACGGGTTCGTCGGTGCGCCAGCCGAGCGCGTTCATCCGCCGCACTGCCCGTGTGTAGCTCGTTTCGTTCATTGTGCCGAGCGTTCGCGCGCGGTACAGCAGTGCCTGCATCGAAACACCCCATGTCTCGCTGGCGCGCCGCACGACCTCGATTTGGTTGGCGCGCCTGGGCAGCCAGGGCTCTATTTCCTGAGCGGGCATGAGCAGCGCCGACGCGAAGCGATGAGCTTGTCGTTCAAGGGTTGCGTCGCCCGACTTGGCCTGGGGGTGAAGGATGAGGTGGCCGAGCTCGTGGGCGGCATCGAAGCGCCGTCGCTTTGGGACACCCTTGTCCGAACAGAGCACGACCACCGGGCGCTCGGCGACCCAGATGGAGAAGGCGTCGAGCCGCGAATCGAACTGGCCAACGGCGACTACCACCGCACCGTGTGCTTCGAGCAGGCGCACAACGTGAGCGATGGGACCCGGCTCGACGCGCCATCTGCATCGCACGTGCTCGGCGGCGGCCTCCACCGATGCGCTCGGGGCGTCCGGCGCCAATCGGATGGCCGGTACGTCGACGGCGGGAAGCTCGACGTCGCGGTCGAGCAGCCCCGCCACCTCGCCGAGCACGAGCGCGTAACTGCGCGCACGGTCTCGTTCGCGTTGGGGGGCGCGCCGCAACGACCGGAAGAACGCGGGTGCCTCGTCGTCTACTTCGAGCGGGCGATAAAAGAACGCCGGCAGGAACCTCAACGAGACGACGAGCCGCTCAACGACATCGGCGCTCGGGGCGTGGACGCCAGACTCGTATTGGGAGACCGCGGCCGGCGTCACGCCCAGCTCTTCGGCGAGGCGTTTCTGCGTGATGCCCCGCATCCTGCGAGCAAGCCGCAGCCGCGCGGGCTGAAAGAGCCGCGTACTCACCGTGGGCACGGTAGATGACTAGGCGCCGCGGGTGGTGTCTGAGGTGTTCTGGGCCTCGTCGCGTCTGCGAGGCTTGACGTCCACCGTCGCGGGCTGGCGCTGGTGATACGGGACGACCTGCGGCACCGACTGGCCGTCGGAGAGTTGCTGGGGCGCGAGCCACGCCCAGCGGGGGCGGCCGGTCTCGTCGTAGATTGGCGCGCCCAGGTACCACTTCACCAGCCCATCCTGTGGATTGCCGAAGTGTCCGACGACGAAGTCGCACAGCGCGTACGCCCGGTCCTCGGGCAGGGGTGCCTCGGGCGCGGACTCGAACAGGCTCAGCTGGTTGGCGTTGCGCTGTGCATATGAGCGCTGGGTAGGGCTGCCCTCGGGAAAGCAGTTGTGGATGTCATCGCCAACGTGATGGCCGAGCTTGTGGATGGCGACCTTGAGATGGCCAACCGCGAGATATCGGGCGTTGTTGGTCTCAACGACATGGGCATCGCCAAGGTCTCCGTGGCGTTCGTCAAGCGCAGCCCACAGATGGAAGGCCACCCGCAGCCCGAAGATGTTGGCGTTGTCTCGCGGCCGCTGGTCACGCACATTGTCGGCGTACACGCCCGGTAGCTCCTCGGCGACGACATCGAGCGCGTGCCGCAGCGTCCGAGCCTGTGGCAGCGAGAGACGGCTGATGAGTTCTTGCGGCAACTGGACCATGGCCAGCAAGGTAGAGCGACTGCCGGATGGAATGCACGAAGTTAAGTCGGGCGTCGACCGCCAACGCTCGGCAGCTCATCCGGCGTTGGCATGCAGCCGAACATCGCGCCAGCTCCTCGCAAAACCACGTCACGTCCTCCGTTCCGCGGCCATCGCGCGCAACGGGGTCGTCACGCTCACCGCACGGACCGATTCGCGGCGGCTGCCACCTGACAAGCGCATCCGCGGCTGTCAGTAGTTTCGTCTGCTCGATGCCTCTCTCCAACGACGAAATCGCAACGTTCTTTCAGACGGCGGCCGCCCGCATCGGCGGCAACGGCTCGCTGCGCGAGCCCCAGGTTGGCGGCCACGAGGCCGCAGTCGAGTATCTCGCGGGAGGAGGCCACCGCGCCGTCGAGCAGATACCTGTCGGCTGCGGCAAGACCGGGCTCATCGCCATCCTGCCGTTCGGCATCGCCAACGGCCGCGTGCTCGTCATCGCCCCGAACTTGACCATCCGCGACCAGATTGCCGCCGCGGTGGACGCCACGAACCCGCGGAACTTCTACCGGACCGCGGGCGTCCTCACCGACTTCAGCGCGGGCCCGTTTCGCTCGGTGCTGAACGCCGACGCCAACGTCCACGACGCCGACGACGCCCATATCGTCGTGACCAACATCCAGCAGCTGAATGAGCGCGGCGCGCGCTGGCTGGACAACTTCCCTCCCGACTACTTCGACCTCATCCTCGTCGACGAAGGCCACCACAACGCCGCGCCGAGCTGGCAGCGCGTGTTCGAGCGCTTCGCCGACGCGCGCGTCATCAGCCTCACGGCAACGCCGTTTCGCGCCGACGAGCAGCCCGTCGAGGGCGAGAGCATCTACCGCTACACGTTCCGCGCGGCGATGCAGCGCGGCTACATCAAGCAGATGTCTTCGCGCAACGTCGCTCCGCGTGAGCTGCGCTTCACCTGGCAGGGCACGGACTACTCGCACACGCTGGACGAGGTGCTGGAGATGCGCGAGGAGGACTGGTACTCGCGTGGCGTCGCGCTCGCCGAGGAGTGCAACATCTCCGTCGTCGACGCCTCGATTCAGTGGCTGCACTACCTGCGCGAGGGAACAGGACTCCCGCATCAGCTCATCGCGGTCGCGTGCTCTGTGGACCATGCGCGCCAGGTCCGAAGCCTCTATCAGGAGCGCGGGCTGAACACCCGCGAGATACACAGCGGCCAGCCCGTCGAGGAGCGCGAGGAAATCCTGCGCGAGCTGCGCAACGGGGCGTTGGACGCCATTGTTCAGGTGCAGATGCTCGGGGAGGGCTTCGACCACCCGCCGCTGTCCGTCGCCGCCGTTTTTCGCCCCTTCCGGTCGCTGTCGCCTTACATCCAGTTCGTCGGGCGAGCCATGCGCGTCAACGTCCAGCGCTCCCCCGGCCACCCTGACAACGAGGGCATCGTCGTCTCTCACGTGGGGCTGAACATCGACCGCCTGTGGGACGACTTCAAGGCCATCGACCGCGATGACCAGGAGATGGTCCAGGATTGGCTGGCAGCCGGCGACGAGCCTCCCCAGCCTCGTGAGGGCGACGCGCGCCGCCGGCTGCACCCGGACATGGTCGTCACGGAGGAGTTCATCGACCGCTTTCTGGCGGATTCTTTTCTGGACCCTTCCGACGACGCGCTCATCGACAACGCGATGACAGTGCTGCGCGAGCAGGGCCTCGACCTCGAAGCCCTCGGCCTCACGCGCGAAGACCTTCAACGGCGGTTCGCGGCCGCGCGTGAGCGCCAGTCTCCCGAGCCCGAGCGGCTCATCGTCCAGCCCCAGGAGCACCGAAAGGCTCTGCGTCAGCGGCTACGCGAGCAGACCCAGTCGGCTGCCAACCGCATCATCGAGGCGCTCGGCGAACGCCCGGCCGGTCGGCGCATCGCCCTGCTCGGCGGCACCGGGGCCGCCAACAACCTTGGCGCGGTCATCGCGCTCATGCACCGCGCCGTCAACGAGCACCTCGGCATCGAAAGCCAGGAGCGCCTGAACCAGAGCACCGAAGCGCTCGAACGTGGCATCGCCGACCTTGATGCCGTCGCCGACAGCGTCGAGGCCGACCTGCGCGAAAGGCTCGACCGTGCCGGCTCATAGGAGCGTGCTGCTGCGGGTGGAGGTCCGCAAGGCGGGGAAGCTGTGCCGCTGCAAGCACAACAGGAAGCACACCATCATCAAGGGCCAGCCTCGGCTCGTCGTCAAGGAGCCGGGTCCGGGCACGCCCGAGTACGGCTACTGCGCGAGCTGCGCCGCGGAGATGCTCGACCTCGCGGATGCAAAGATTGCCGTACTACGCGCCGACCTCGCCGGCGACTCCGACTAGCCACGGCCAGCACGTGGCCCGTCTAGTACTGGGCCCGTCGGCTGGCAGAGCTACAACCCCGGGTCGCCTATCCGCTTGGCGCGCGGCGCTTGCTGTCGCGCGACGCTGATGATGGCGTCCAGCGCCACCAGCACGGCGGCGACGCGCACAAGGCACAGCGCAAGAACTGCCACCGTCGCCGCCTCGTAGAGCTGCCACGGCGACTTGTCGCTGTCGACGGCGATGCCCAGCGTGCACAGCGCCACCGCACCGAGCAGCGCCCATGCCGCGCGGAAATACGACCCGGGCACGCGCTCCCATTTGGGGTGCTCGCGTAGCGCGTCCATCCGTTCGGACGAGGGCAACGCGATGAGGATGGAGAGCGCTGCCAGCACGAAGCCAAGCAGCGCGCCAGACGTCCCGGCCAGCGAGCCGTACATCGTGCGTCGGACCTCATCGCTCAGCGTGTTCGAGAAGTTCTTGTCGGTGCCGGCGAGCAACAACGCGCCGACAAGGAGCACGACGCCCGACATCTCGACCGAAATACGGAAGTCGATGAGGAGCTTGCCGGCTATGCGTCTCACGGAGAGCGGCTCATCAGAACAGCACGGCGGCGGTCGCCAGGTCCGTCTGGCGGACCTCTCTGATGGCGTCTTCAACGTGTCCGTACGCAGAGGATGTGTCGAGCACTTTCGTGCGCGCGCTTGACCGCGCAACGTCCACGCGCCGCACCAGCTTCTGCTTGAGCAGGTCCACGGCTTCCTCGCCGCCGGTGACCGGGTCGTAGCCGGTGACGCGCAGCACCTTGGCGGTCTGTCCATCCTGGGCGCCTGGCAGGCTCAGCAACTTCTTGACGAAGCCGCGCGCCTGCTCGGTCCATGCGGGCGAGTCTCGCTCAGCACTCAGCCGAAGGTTCAGCCGCGTACCACCCTCGGCCCTAGACAGTGCGACGGCAGCGTCCGCGAAGTGGCCCTCGTTGCGCAACTGGTCTTCGAGGCATTCGCTCGGGACCAGCGAGACTTCCAGGAGGCGGATATATCCGAGGCGGTCAAGCTGCTCGATGATGGAGCCCTGAACGTAGGTGCCGATGCGCAGGTTCATCCCGAGCTTCGAGCGGAGGAGTTGGGCGAAGTTCGTGGGGATGCGCGGCGCGAAGTGGTTGTACTCCGCGGCGATGAGGCCATCGCCAGCGAGCACGATGTGCGTCGGCTCGATGAGCCCGGCCGCCGCCGGGATGGGAAGCTCCGCGGGGTTGAAATCGTGCGCGAAGCCCGGCAAGTTCGAGCGGCGGTCGCGGAAGAACCGCAAGCGCCCCGTCCCGCCTCCGCGCGGAACCTGGTCCACGGTCACCCAGGCGTACTGGTCATCGCCGAGCGCCAACACCCGGTCTTCGCCCTGGAGTGCTGCCAGTCCGCGCAACACCTCTGCGCGCCTCCAATCGCTGGCATCGTCTGCCATTTCGACCTTGTAAAAGTAGATGCTCCGCTGGACGTCACTCATGGCAGCCGAACAGCTTCCCAGCTGGGGCGGACGCTAGGTCCAACGTGCCCGCCACCTATCGCTGAGCGCCCCCTGCGTGCGGTGGGTAGCCAGCGCCAGCCGCGTCACCCGCACACGTCAGGCGAAGCGCCCCGCAGCATCTGTCGCCAGAGATGCGCGGGGCCGGTCAGCGCGCGAGCCGATATTCGGAGGCGAGTCGCGCGCCTTCGCCCGGTACGCCGAACTGGCAGCCGGCGACGGCTATCAGTCGCGGTGTCGCCCGCCGAACCAATACTGTCGCTGCCAGCAATAGGAAATCCCTGTGCTGCCAGCTGTGCGCGCTCCTACGGTCGCGCCCATGCCCCCGACTCTCATGACGACAAACGGACACGTCGAGTTCATCTGGTCCATCGCCAAGCGGCTGCGCGGCGCGTTCAAGCAGCACGAATACGGGAGCATCATCCTGCCGCTCACGCTCCTGCGGCGACTCGACCAGGTGCTGGAGCCCACGCGCGCGAAGGTCCTTGACGAAGCTGCCAAGTACGAAGGCCGCGGCCTCAACCTCGACCCAATCCTCAAACGAGCGTCGGGACAGCGCTTCTACAACGCCTCCAAGCTGACTCTCGACAAGGTTCTGTCCGACCCAGACCATGTCGCGGCGAACCTTCGCGAGTACGTCGCGGGCTTCGACCCGGTCGTCCGCGAAATCTTTGAGGCGTTCAAGTTCGACACAACCATCACGGACCTAGAGAAGGTCGACCGCCTCTACAGCCTGCTCGGCAGGTTCCTCGACCCGGAGCTCGACCTGCATCCCAGCAGGGTGCCGAACGAGGTCATGGGCGACATCTTCGAGGAGCTCATTCGACGGTTCTCAGAAATCTCCAACGAGACGGCCGGGGAGCACTTCACGCCACGCGAAGTCGTGCGACTCTGCGCCGAACTCGCGCTAGTCGGCGACGACCGACTGCTGGCCACTGCGGGAGCCGTCCGCTCCGTTTATGACCCTGCGTGCGGGACTGGCGGCATGTTGTCGACCATGGATGAGCTCGTTCGCGAGCGTAACCCGAGGGCGCGACTCGTCTCGTTCGGCCAGGAGCTCAACCCAGAGTCCTGGGCTGTCTGCCGCGCCGAAATGCTCGTGAAGGGCCAGGACCCGAGCCGCATCGCGCCCGGGTCCACGCTCTCTGAGGACGGCGCGGAAGGCCAGAGGTTCGACTTCATGCTCGCCAACCCGCCGTTCGGCGTCGACTGGGCAGACGATTACGACGCCGTGCGCAAAGAGCACGAACAGAGGGGCTATGACGGACGCTTCGGCGCAGGCCTGCCGCGCAAGAACGATGGAGCGCTGCTCTTCCTGCAAAACATGCTCCACAAGCTCAAGCCCGCAACGGAGGACGAGGGCAGCCGCATCGCCATCGTCTTCAACGGGTCCGCTCTAGTGACTGGTGGGGCTGGCTCAGGCGAAAGCGAAATCCGTCGCTGGATTATCCAGAACGACTGGCTGGAAGCGGTCGTGGCGCTGCCGGGCCAGCTCTTCTACAACACGCCGCTGGGGACATATATCTGGGTCCTGAGCGACCGGAAGGAGGAGCGGCGCAGTGGGCGCGTGCAGCTCATCGACGCGCGAGACCTCTGGGAGCCGATGCCGCGCAGCCTCGGGGACAAGCGGCGACGCCTGAGTCCAGCGCACATCGCCGAGATAGTCGCGGCCTGGCACTCGTTCGAGGATGACTCCGCGCGCTCGAAGGTCCGCGAGAATGATTACTTCGCCTACACGCGCGTCGTGGTCGAGCGGCCCCTTTGTCTGCGCTACCGCGCAGGCGACGACGCTGTTGACACCGTCCGCCTGCAGGGCGCTTTCGCGAAGCTCTCGGTGCCAGCGAAGAAGAGCAAGGACCCAGCTAGCGAGAGAGCTGCCGGAGAAGCGGTACAGGCCCGCATCGTCGAGTTCCTTCGCTCGCTCAACGGCTTTGCCACGGATGACCGAGCAGCGGTGGACGAGGCGCTCTCTCCGCTGTGGAACGAGCTCAAGGTGGCGGCGGGCGTGAAAAAGGCAGTCGTGGACGCGCTCGCGGTCCGAGACCCTGATGCGCCGGCGGTGGCTGGTAAGAGCGGCGAGGGTATGCCCGACAGCCAACTGCGCACCAACGAGCAGGTGCCCATTCATGAGGACCTCGCCGACTACATGGCACGAGAGGTGTTGCCCTACGCGCCTGACGCGTGGCCCGACGTCAGCAAGAACCGCCTCGGCTACGAAATCCCCATCCTCAAGTTGTTCTTCAAGCCGACGCTCTCGCGCCCGCTCGACGAGATTGAGGCGAACATCGAAACCGCGGCCACATCGCTGACAGAGGCACTGCGCAGGGCCGCCCGATGAAAGTTCCTGATGGGTGGTTGCGGACGCGACTGAAGTACACCGCCGAAACTCCTGTCAACGGTATCTGGGGCAACGACCCCTCCGGAACCGAAGGCGACGTCGTTTGCGTGCGCGTCGCCGACTTCGAGCCTGCCTCGGGAGGACTCAAAGAAATCGTGCCTACGCTGCGCTCGGTAGAGCCGGGGCTGCTTGGCGGGCGTCTCCTGCAGCGCGGCGACCTCCTCCTAGAGAAGTCCGGAGGAGGGGAACTGCAGCCCGTTGGACGGGTTGTCATGGTCGACCGAGACTTTGACGGGCACGCCGTCTGCTCGAACTTCGTCGCGCGCTTGCGTCCCTCGCGAGGGTTTGACTCCGCCTACCTCTACTTCCTCCACCAGGCTCTGTACCGGGCGGGATTGACCCGTCCGTCCATCAAGCAGACAACCGGCATTCAGAACCTGGACGGCGACAGCTATCTCTCGCAGCACGTTGCCGTGCCAGCGCTCGAAGAACAGCAACGACTCGGTCATTTCCTGACGGTTGAGATAGCGGACATCGAAGTCGCTCGCGCGGAGGCACGGGCCCTCGCGAGTCTCGTCGAAGAACGGCGGGAGCGATGCCTCGACGCCCTCCTCGGCTGCAGCGACGACCCGCAGCTTCGCGTGACGTACGCCTTGAGAGGCATCGAGCAGGGGTGGAGTCCCGAATGTGACTCGCGACTCGCGGAAGACGACGAGTGGGGCGTGCTCAAGGTCGGTGCTGTCAACTACGGGCGCTTCAGGGATGAGCAGCACAAGGCTTTGCCGAGCACGCTGGCTCCGCGCCCGCAGCTTGAGGTCCGTGCCGGGGATATCCTCATGTCACGCGCGAACACCCGCGAGCTGGTTGGCAGCGTCGCCTACGTCGACCAGACGCGTCCCCGGCTGATGTTGTGCGACAAGCTCTACCGCCTGATGCCTGACGCGCGAGTGGTACTGCCGGAATACCTCGTACTCGCGCTCAACCGCTCGTCGGTGCGAGAGCAGCTGGAGCCGGCGGCCACGGGGGCAAGCAGCTCGATGCAAAACATCTCTCAAGAGCTCGTTCGGGCACTGCTCATCCCTGTGCCGCCCATTGAGCTCCAGCGCGAACGGCTAGGAGCCGCAGGGAAGATAATTGCGACCAGCAACAAGGCACGAGGCGCCGCAACCGAGATGGAGCGGCTTCTAAAGGAACGGCGCGATGCGCTCATCTCCAAGAGCGTTACTGGCGGCTCAGACTTCCTCTCCACCCTCTCTGGACAAATCGCTGTGGCGTCGTGACCCCTCCCTACAAGGAAGGAGATTTCGAGAAGGCCATCGAGGCCTACATGACCGATTTGGCCCGAGGCGAAGCAAGATGGCTGCAGGGCGACCCAGGCAACTACAACGCGCGCCTCGGTCTGGACGCGGTCGAGCTCGACGCCTTCGTGACAGCGACTCAGCCGGACGCGTGGTCGAAGCTGGTGTCAGCGCTCGGCGGCGACCACGCGAACGCGCGCGCGCAGTTCAGCGAGTCCGTCTCGAAGCTGCTCGACAGCCGAGGCACACTTCGGTGCCTTCGCTCTGGCGTCACGGTCTTCGGGGTCGACTTCGCGCTCGCGTACTTCCGCCCGGAACATGGCCTTACCCAGGAGCTCACGGACCTCTACGCAGCCAACCGCGTCACACTCACGCGGCAGCTCGCGTATTCGACCAACCACCACAAGACCCTCGACCTCGCGCTCTTCGTCAACGGGCTACCAGTCGCGACCTGTGAACTCAAGAACAAGCTGACGGGGCAGACCGCCAAGGAGAACGCTCGCAAGCAGTATCGGCAGGACCGAGAACCCAACGAGCGCATCTTCGCGAAGCGCGCCGTTGTCCATTTCGCCGCCGATACGGACGAGGTCTACCTAACCACGAAGCTCGCGGGCGAGGAGACGAGCTTCCTCCCGTTCAACCGCGGGCACAACGGTGGCAAGGGCAACCCGCCAGGACAGAAGGGCAAGTACAAGACCTCCTACCTCTGGGAGGAGGTCTGGCAGCGCGACAACTGGCTCGACATCCTGCGCCGGTTCATCCACCTCGGTAAGACCGATGCCGGCGAGAAGCTTGTCATCTTCCCGCGCTACCACCAATGGCGGGCCGTCATCGAGCTGCTCGGCCACGCTCGGCAGCACGGAGCCGGACACAGCTACCTGGTCATGCACTCCGCCGGCTCTGGCAAGAGCAACACCATCGGATGGCTTGCGCATCGCCTCGCGGTCCTGCACCGCAACGATGATGCCGTTTTCGACAAGGTGGTCATCATCACCGACCGCCTGGCGCTCGACCAACAGCTCGGCGACACCGTCTTTCAGTTCGAGCATAAGACCGGGCTCGTCCAAAAAACGGCGCTCCTGCTGTTCCCGTGGGTGAGGTAAGCGCCTGAATCGGTGCGCACGCCGCGCGCCGCCTAGGTTTCCGGCTTCTTCACGGCTGGATTCCACGGGAGGCGATGCGACGTGCGCGGGCTCAGGGTATGGGCGCGGCT
>JBBSLM010000001.1:0-40535 GCA_038255245.1 Sphingomonadales bacterium | reverse complement strand
GCCTTTTTCGGCAAGCTGCAGAATCTCGAATTCCGCTACAACATTCCGCAGGAAGACAGCTATCAGCGCACCCACCCGCTCAATCGCGAGCGCATCGCCGCGTTGGAAAACGCCTATCGCAACGATCCCGCCTGGGACCGGCCGACGCCACCAGCGCTCGAGGCGCGGTTCCAGCGCATCCGGGCCAAGCTGGCCGGTTATGTCGATGAGCCGGAACGCGTGCTGCTGCGCTATCCGGAGAGCGACCAGTCGGTGCCCGGCCGCTATGCGCGAGCCTATGCCTGGCACCGCTCCGCGCATCCAGACCGTGCCTTGGCCGCGGCCGAATCCTTGCTCGCGGAAGCGCCGGAGGATGCTTATTTCCTTGAACTGAAGGGCCAGATCCTGCTTGAAACGGGACGTCCGGACGAAGCCCTGTCGGCGCTTCGGCAGGCGGTCGCCCTGTCGCGCAACGAGCCGCTGATCGCCTCGATTTTCGGCCACGCCCTGATCGCGACCGAGGACCCCGCAAATTTCGAAGAGGCCGAGCGGGTTCTGCGCACTGTCGTGCAGCGCGATCATGAGAATCCCTTCGCCTGGTATCAGCTCGGCGTTGTCTACGACCGCAAGGGCGATATCGGGCGCGCCAGCCTCGCCACGGCAGAACGTTACAGTCTCACCGGCCAGCCGCAGCTGGCGATGGTCAGCGCGCAAAACGCCATGGCCGGCATTCCGACCAACACGCCCGACTGGATCCGCGCGCAGGATATCTTGCTGGTTTCGCGCAACGAAATCGAACGCCGGGGCCGCCGCAATCGTCGCGCCACCGATACCCCCAGTGCGACGGCCGCGCCGCGCCCCCTCTTCCAATATTGAGAGCAAGATGAGCGACAAGGGGGAGCGCCGTGCCAGCGGCTGGATGGGTCTGGCTATTGCGGCCGTCGCGGGGATCGCGATCGGCGCGCTGGCGATGCTGCTGCTGGGCGGCGGGGTCGGCGACGAGCGGATCAAGCGCGTCGTGCGCAACACTTTGCTGGAACAGCCGGAAATCCTGCCCGAGGCGATGGCCGAACTGAACCGCAAGGAAGCCGCCGCCGCGATCGGCCCGCGCCGCGCCGAATTCGAGACGCCGTATCAGGGCGCCTGGGCGGGCGCCGAGGATGGCGACGTCGTGCTGGTTGAATTCTTCGATTATGCCTGCGGCTATTGTCGGCAGAGCAACGAGGCGATCGACCGCTTGCTGGCGGAAGATCCGCGCCTGAAGGTGGTCTGGCGCGAACTCCCCGTCCTCGGCCCGCCCAGCCAGGAAGCCGCTTTGGCCAGCCTCGTGGCCGCCGACCAGCGCCGCTTCCGGCCCTTTTACCAGGCCGTCTTCGCCGCCGGCCGTCCAACGCCGGAAACGATCCGCGCCGCCATGGCGCAGGCAGGCGTTCAGCCGGCCGCGCCGAGCCAGGCGCACCAGACGGAAATCCAGCGCAACGTCGAGCTCGCCGGCCTCGTCCGCGCCAGCGGTACGCCGACTTTCGTGATCGGCGAGAAAATCTTCCACGGCGCCGTGCCGTATGAGCAGCTCAAAGAAGCGATTGACGAGACGCGGGCGCGGCGGGGCAGTTAGTCTGTTCCCGGTCGTTCAATCCGCCTCCAACCGGCTCGGTGCTGTCGCGGGTACATTTGCACCGCTCCGCAGGCGCTGATAGAGCGCACCCGATTCGTTATCACTGATCGGCTCCCACCCTTTGGATGCGCTTATCCCCTTTGCCATCATCCTCGCGATGGTGGCCGCGAACGCGCTGTATGTTGCGGCCGAATTCGCCACCGTCGGCGCGCGTAAATCGCGCGTGCAGGAGGCCGCTGAGGGCGGCGACCGGGCAGCGAAAACGCTGCTCAAAATCCTCAAGGACCCGGTGCGGCTCGATAATTATGTTGCCGGCTGCCAGGTCGGGATCACGATCAGCAGTCTCGTGGCCGGCGCCTATGGGCAAGCGCAACTCACGCCGCTCCTGACGCCAATGCTCGGTGCGGTGGGTGGCCAGACTGCCGCGATCATCGTCGTACTTCTGGCTGTGACGGTGCTGCAAGTCGTCTTGGGCGAGTTGCTGCCGAAGACAATTGCGCTGCGCTACCCGGAACGACTGTCGATGGCGACGCTCGTGCCGATGCGGCTCAGCCTGTTCGTGTTCAAGCCATTCATTTTCGTCTTCAACGGAACGGCGTTTGCCTTGATGCGCCTGTTCCGGCTGCACAGCGACCGCAGCCACATGCACGTTCATTCGGCCGAGGAACTGGAGGGCCTGTATCGGGAAAGCGCTGCCGGAGGGCTGATCGACGTCGAAGAGCGCGACATGCTCGCCGGGGCGCTCGGCGTCGACGACAAGAGGGTCCGGGAAATCATGACCCCGCGGGTCCGGATGACCACCCTTTCCGCGGGGGAGGATGTCGCGACCGCCATTCGGGTAGGAGCCGCTTCCCCCTTTTCCCGGTTCCCCGTGACTGGGGACAATGCCGAAGAGGTTCTCGGCGTCGTTCACCTGCGGACTTTGTTCGAGGCCGTCCAGCGCGATCCCAGCACCTTGGTCGGTTCGATCATGCGCGAGCCGCTGATCATCGCCGAATTCATGACCGTCCCGAAGCTCTGGAGCACCTTGCGCGCCTCCGGTGAGCGGAGCGCGATCGTGATCAATGAATATGGCACGGTGGCCGGTCTGGTGACCCTTGAGGACGCGCTTGAGGAGATTTTCGGCGAGCTGCAGGACGAGTTCGACGAGGAGGAAGAGCTGGTTATCACGCGCGACGACGGCCTGAGTGTGCGCGGCGATTTGTCCTTGTCCGCCCTGGCCGATCGCTATGACGTCGCGCTTCCCGATGACCGTGCCGACACGATCGGCGGGCTGGTGTGGCACCTGCTTGGCCGTCTGCCCCAGAATGGCGACGAAATTGCCGTGCCCGCCGCGCCTTATTCGCTGAGGGTCGAAGCCATGGAGCGCCATGCCGTGCGTCGGGTGCTGGTCATCCCCGACGCGGCCAGTCCGCTGGAGCAGGAACCGTGATCGAGTATCTCGTTCCGATCGGGATAATCCTTGGCCTCGTCGTCGCCAACGGCGTGTTCGTGGCGGCCGAGTTCGCGCTCGTGGGTGCGCGGCGCAGCAGGCTCGCAACCATGGCCCAGAGCGGCAATCGCGTCGCGGGCTGGCTGGTCGGGGTCTTCGACCGGCCGCGTGGGAAGGACGCCTATATCGCGATCGCCCAGCTTGGCATCACGCTCGCCTCGATCGGGCTGGGCATGTTCGGCGAGCCGATCGTTGCTGGTTGGCTCTACCCGGTCTTCGAAGATTGGGGCCTGACCTATGACCAGGCGCACATATTGGGTTTTGTGATCGCCTTGGGCGCCATCACCTACATGCATGTCGTGTTCGGGGAGATGATCCCGAAGGCGCTGGCGCTGCAGCTGCCCGAGGGGGTGAGTATCACGGTCAATCCGGTGATGCGGATTTTCGGCCTGCTGTTCCGGCCGATGGTGATTGCACTGAACTGGGTGGCCTTTGGACTGATGCGGCTGCTCGGCATTCCGGAACCCGGCAAGACGGCCTCGCTCTACACGTCGAAGGAACTGGCGATCGCGACCGAGGAGGTCGCTGCCAGCGGCCAGCTCGACAATGCCCAGCGCGTCCTCATCGACAATATTTTCGAGATGGAGGACCGCACTGCGGAGGAACTGATGACATCGCGCTCGCGGCTCGCCGCGATCGAAGCGGAAACCGGGCTGGAGGCCGTCGCTGCCATCATCGCGGGCAGCCGCCAGACCCGTTATCCGATCTTCGCCGGCTCACTCGACGAAATCGTCGGCGTGCTCCACGTCAAGGATTACATTCGTGCGCATCAAGCAGCGGAATTGCGCACTCTGCGCGAGATCGTGCGGCCGCTGGCGCGGGTGGCCGCCACGACCTCGGCTACGGAGTTGCTCGCTTTGTTCAAGAAGCAGCGCGTCCATGCGGCGCTGGTGGTCGATGAATATGGCGGCACGCTTGGCTTCGTGACGATGGACGACATTATCGAAGATCTGATCAACGAGGAGGAAGGTGCCTCGTCCGAGTGGTTCCGCCGCATGCCGGACGGCAGCCTCATGATGGACGGCGAAATGACCCTCGCCGAACTTGCGGAGGATCACGGCATCCCGATCAACGAGCCGGAGGTGGTCACCGTTGCCGGTCTCTTCCTTGTCGCCCAGGGGACGATGCCCCAATCCGGCGCGATCCTGAGGCGTGACGGCTGGCAGATGCAGATCGAGGAAATGGATGGGCTCAAGATCACCCGCGTTCGATTGACCCGGGAGTAAGCATCCGAAGCGCGTGTCAGCCCTTGAACCCCTGCGCCACCACATACCATTCGCTGCTGTCCTTGCGGCTCGCTGGCGGTTTGGCGTGTTTGACACTGGTGAAGCGGCGCTTGAGTTCGGCGACGAGGTTGTTGTCCGCGCCGCCCGCGAGGACCTTGGCCACGTAGGCGCCGCCCGGCCGTAGCACTTCAGCGGCGAATTCAAGGCCCGCCTCGACCAATGCCATCGTCCGCAAATGATCGGTCTGCGGGTGGCCTACGGTGTTCGCGGCCATGTCGCTCAGCACGATGTCGGCCGGGCCGCCGAGCGCGTCCTTCAGCAGGCCCGGCGCGCTGTCGTCCATGAAATCGAGGTGCAGGATGATCGCGCCGTCGATCGGGTCGGTGGAGAGAAAATCGATCCCGACGACCAGCGCGTGCGGCGCGCGCTTGCGCACGACCTGCGTCCAGCCGCCCGGTGCGATGCCGAGGTCGATCACGCGTCGCGCCCCGGGCAGGAATTTGAACCGTTCGTCCAGCTCGATCAATTTGTAGGCCGCGCGCGAGCGATAGCCCTCCTGCCTGGCCTTCTTGACATAGGGGTCGGACAATTGCCGCTCGATCCATTTGGTCGAGCTGACCTTGCGGCCCTTGGCGGTGCGGATGCGCTCGACCACAGGCGGATCAGATACGATAGCCGTCCCGCGCCATCAGCGAGCGCAAGATGCCCTCGCGAATGCCGCGGTCGGCGATGCCCAGCGTTTCCGCCGGCCAGATGTCCATGATCGCCTCGAGGATCGCGCAGCCCGCCACGACCAGATTGGCGCGGTCGTCGCCGATGCACGGGAATTGCGCCCGCTCTTCGTGACTCGCGGCGGACAGCATGGAGCCGATCTCGCGCATCGCATGGGCGGGCACCATCAGTCCGTCCACCGCCTTGCGGTCATAGGCCGGCAACGCGAGATAGACGCTGGCGAGCGTGGTCACTGTCCCGCTCGTGCCCATCAGCCGGATGTCAGTCCGATTCTTCGGCAGCAGCGCCTGGAAGCGGCTGAAGGCGTGGCGGACGCGTTCGCGCATGCGGCCATAAGCGGCGAGCCGTTCGTCGCGGTCCTTCGCCATCGTGCCTTCGCTCTCCGTCAGCGAGACGACGCCCCAGGGCGCGCTCCACCAGCAACGGATGCGCGGCGTGTCGTCATCCGTGTCGATCAGCACCAATTCGGTCGAGCCGCCGCCAATGTCGAAGATCAAAGCGGGCCCGTCGCCGGGTTCGAGCAGCCGGTGGCAGCCGAGCATGGCCAGCCGAGCTTCCTCCTCCGGCGAGATGATCTCCAGGCAGATGCCCGTCTCGTTCTTCACCCGCTCGACGAACTGCCGACCGTTGGCGGCGCGGCGGCAGGCTTCGGTCGCGACCGATCGCGCCAGGCTCACCCGCCGACGCCGCAATTTCTCCGAACAGACGCCGAGCGCGGCGACCGCGCGGTCCATCGCGTCCTGGCTGATCCGCCCGGTCGTGCCCAGCCCTTCGCCCAGCCGCACGACGCGCGAGAAGGCGTCGACGACAGTGAAGCCTTCATCTGCGGGGCGCGCCACCAGCAGCCGGCAATTGTTGGTGCCAAGGTCGATCGCGCCGTAGGTGTGACGGGGGCCTCGGCGGCCTGCCGGAAGGACGGTTGACGCCAAGCCGGGCGTTGGGAGGACCGCCTCGTCCGGGACTCCGCCCGGTTCCTGCGGCGCGTGAGCAGCTTGCTGCGCCATGTCTAGACACGTCTCTTTTCATTCCGGCGCAGGGAGGTACCCCACGCCGTGACCTGCCCGCAGGTGTAACATGGCCAATGGCTTGCGGGCAAGCGAACCGCCGGGCGGGCAAGTTGACACTGTCCCGGCCCGGGCCTATCTCGCGCGTCCGGCGCTGCCCGATCCTCTAACGGTAAGAGAGCGGACTCTGACTCCGTCAATCAAGGTTCGAATCCTTGTCGGGCATCCAGCCGCGCGGTATTAGGGCGCAAACGCACCTAGCCGGGGTTAGCTACGTAATCGTCCGTGGCTGCTCGCAAAGCCCGGCTGACATTCTCAGCCCAATCCTCTGGAAGGGTGAGGACCATATCAAGCTTGTGGGTGCCCCTCGCCTCCGGATCGCCGATAACATCCTCAATGAATTTTGGAAGCTTCTCGGCCTCCTCGATCATCCTACCAGCTACACCAACGAACAATTCTCGGACGGGCTCAAAAATCGGATCGACCTTCGCAAACCGAACCGCTTCCTCCCAAGCGAGACCGCTGGCGCATAGCTCTGCCCACAGCTTACTGGTTTCGATGATAAGGTCTCTATCGCCGGGCTGACCGGGCTCGCCCCACGCTCGGGCAAACTCGTTGTTTGACAACGCAGTCAGCGCCTCGGTCATCCGCTCCACCTCAGCGAGCCGGTCCTGCATCCACTGGACCGAGTCCCTGCGCGGCACCCGGATCGTTGGCTTCGAGTACAGTCCCCGCTTCAAGGCCTCCCAGCGCTTGAGGACCGGCGACATCTCGGATCGTAAGGTCTTTGCTGTGAGATCATATTCCCACGGCCCTGCTTTATCGCCGTCGTTCTGTGCAGCCTCGCCCTGTCCCTCATCATCGGTCACCGGTGTATCTCCCAATGGGTGCAAATGCCCACGTCCGCAGACCCTAGCGAAATGATAGTCGGAACGCACCTAGCACCGGCTGGCTTTCGTTCAGCCGAACATCTCAGAGCCGTCGCGCCTCATGTCGTTGATCAAGCGCTCGGCGAACGTCTCCACCTTCGTGTGAACGCGCCGATACGTTTGAGCGTGGCCGAAGCCTGCTATACGTTCCGATCTCCGGGCGATGCTCCACGATTTTACGATTGACCGCCTCTCTCGATCCGAGAGGATGAAAGCAGCCGTGCATAGAGCTAGCAGGCGTCTCCGAGGGGCCGTGAAAGAGTAGCCTCTTGCAATTTCCTCGGCATAGTCTCTCGCGCTCAGGAGTGTATGGGCCTGCGATCTGGTCTCGCAGGGCTCCATGTAGAAGTCGCTCACTGCGCCGTATTGAGCCTGAGTGGGAGGACACTCGGTCTCGTGCCCGCAGTACGGTATCGTCTGACGGAACTCGAACCGTTCGAGAGTGCCTTCACGACCCACAAAACTGGCGATGCCTTGCCGCCAGAGCCGCTTTATCCTGTTTTTCGGAGTGTAGACCTTGCCTGCAAAGGTCAGGTCTAACTCCCACCGGCGTGTAGTGACGCGATCTGACACGTCGGCCAGCCCCACCTCGGTGATAGTCGTGTTAGCTGTCACAGCCTGCTCTCCAGTTGGGGCGCGAGCTTACCCATGAGGCTGCCGGGATCGAAGGGCCAAGGATGAACAATCCCCAGAATCCACATCTTGACATCGGAACGATTTTCGTTTAATCTCGCAGACGCTCGATTTGCGAGATTTGAGCGACCACCCACAAGGAAATTCCTATGCGCCAGCGCTTTTTCGCTTTGGTCGCCAAGCTACTTGGCGTCCAAACCTACCCGCCTTCTTCGACCCCAGTCGCCGTCATCCCGCTCTCACGGGGTCGGACTGTTCCGGTGAGTATGTAGCGCACCCCACACGTCGTGGAGGAAGTCGGCAGCTTCATCATTCAGAGTGGTTTTAGCATCTTGGCTCGCGCCAACAGCGTCGTTCATCAATTCGTCGATGAACTCGGGAGTGACGATCCCCTCTCGTTCCAGTCGGACGAGTAAGCGGGTTAGCAGGGTCGCCGTGGCGATGTTGATTGCTTCGATTTTCATATCTGACATCTAAGCTTTTCGAGCCACCGAAGGCAAACCGACTGTTAGCGCCGCGACATCACACTCCAGCGCCAAACACAGCCGACACAGCACCGTGAACGTGACGTTCCGCTCCCCGCGCTCGACCGCGCCATAGTAGGAGCGATCCACGTCGGCCACCAAGGCAAGCTGCTCCTGCGTCAAGCCGACGCGCTTCCGCTGCGCCCGCATCCGGCTCCCGAGTTCACGAAGGATAGCCTCCTCGTCCATCGGGCAGGATAGGCCCGTTCTGCGGACTATCAGTCCACGGGCTATTATATCTCATTTTGGTGAGCTAAGCTTCGCTCGCTATGATGGGAACGCAGCAGACAAATCAGCGGTGGTCGGCATCGACGTGGGCGGTGATCGCCCTGCTGCTTTTGGTCGCCGTAGCTGCTGCAGCGTACTATCTGCGCCGAGAGACTGGCGGGGACGACCTTGCGGCTCGGACCGACGCCCTGACGGCTAGCCTCAAAGAGACCGAAGAAATCGATCGGTTAGCCGACGAGCGCGTGGCGCATCTCCCCGAGGCCAGAAGGGCGGGCGCAAGGGCGATGGCGGCGCAAGCGATCAAGTTGAATCGGCAAGGCTTCACCTGCGCCGAGGTCGTCAGTGCCTCTCCGCTTCCTGGTACTGACGCCCTGATCGTAACGTGCCTTGAGGCACTGTTTGAGAACCAGCGGGTGAGATACAGGATCGACCAGCGCACCGGCGAGACGACGAGGCTGTAGGTCAATCGACCTCGGTCACGAACTGGACGCGAGCGCAGGAGATCAGGACTCCGCAGCTAGAGCCCGCTTCGTCAATCTCGCCCATCCGCCCCTCGATGAAGCGATTGTGGGTCAGGTCCATCTGGAGGTCGCGGATCGTCTCAGCCGCGACCTCAACAATGGGGGCGTCCCTCGATCCCATGAGGAAGAATTTGTAACGAGCCATCACGCGGCCTTTCGCCGCTGCCAGTAGCCTTTCCACGTCCGCGACACAGGATGGTGAAGGCCCGCCGCGACGATGGTCAGGAACTGCTCTCCGTTCGAAATGCGGCGGTTGTCCTCACGCCACGACATCTCACCCGCATACGCACTCAGGTAGCGGCCAGCGATGTGGTGGTGGATGCCGATTTCAGCCCTGCGAAGCCGAGAGAAGAAAGACTCTGCTTGATTGGTCGAGTGGTCGCCGACCGCGTAGCCCTCCTTAGAGTGGTTGATGCGCTTGACCTTAAAGATGGCATGAAGGGGCTCATAAGCCTTCGCCTCATCGGCATAGATGATACTCCCCGGATCAACCGTCGCTGTGACTTTCGGCAGCGCATCTCGCTCAGCGCAGACAAACGGGACGCTGCGTCCGCGCCGCTCCCGCAAGATGACGACGCATTGACGCTTGTCGGAGCGGTAAACCTTCTTGCGGCGATCCACGCGATCACGTGTCAGGTTCTTGGGCTTCACGTAGCCGCCAAAATAGGCCCCATCGATCTCGACCTTGCCCGATAGGGTCTGCGCCGCCTGCAGAGCGCAGATCGCCTGTCTGAGCTTATGGGCGAGGACAAACGCGGTCTTGTAGGCCAGTCCCATGTTCCGCATGAGATGCAGGGCTGCAAAGCCTTTCGCTCCATCCGCGAATAACGCGATGGCACACAGGATGTCGCGGAACGACAGCTTGTGGCTGGCAAAGATCGTTTTGGATGTGACCGAGGAGTGATGCCCGCAATCCGCACATTTGTAGGTGCGCCGGATTGTCGGCTTGGCGTCTTGGTTTTTCGACCGTGAGCGGCATGTGCGAGTGATGCGGTAGACGACGAGGCATCCGCACTTCACGCAGAATGGCTCTCCGTCTGTCTCGACAAACCGGATACGCTCAAACGCTGCATACGCTTCCTCCTCCGACATGCGGGCGATCCGCATGACGCTAAGCGATCCTGCCGCTGCTGAGAGAAGAAAATGTTGAGCCATGTCCTCCGATGCGTTACCCTTGCATCGGATGTGACACATATGTCCCGCAAGCGCAACACCTTTTGTCTCATATTGTGTGGCGTTTGTGTCATAAGTGCGATTTGAGGCTCATATGCGAGACGAAAATGCCAAGCGTTTACTGCGCTCAGAGATGGTCCGGCGCGGCATCGACTATGACGGGTTGAGGGATAGGCTGGCTGAGATCGGGGTGGAGGAGACCAACGCCAGCCTCAGAAACAAGGTCAGCAGGGGTTCCTTCACCGCCGATTTCTTCCTCAACGCCCTCACCGCGATGGGCGTGACAAATTTACGCTTGGACGAGTTATGAGGGCTGGACTCCGCAGTCTATGCGGAGTAAATTCGTATTATCGAGCGGTTGATCCGCACGGTGAATCACCTCCTCTCTTGGTTAGAGGCTGGTTGATAGGGGCCGTCGAGCAGGTTGAGACTGCCCGGCGGCTCCGCCTCTATTAGGCGGAGTCCGAAGCCTATAGCTGGTCCGCAGAAGCCCGAGAACCCGTAATTTGAAATTACGGTAAGTGTTACTTTGGCTAAACTATCACGGACCGAACTCAATTTGAGGATTGGCAATGCTCCTCCACTGCGCGGGGTACTTGCCTGAGGACACAACGGTCCGGCCCTTGTGCTTGCGGAAGGACGCCTCGATGGCGTTCAATGTCCGTTGGACCATCCTTGGGTCCGGATGGTCATTACCGACCTCCCGCAGAACCTGAACGGCCACCTGTCGCGAGGTCATCGGCTTCGCAGCCTTCCGCAACACCTCCATCCCACGACGCCCACAAGTTCCGAACGGAACGACCAGTTGATGGGTCCATGGTTTAATTGCGGGAGTCTCCTCCCGCCTCCAGTGCGGATCGATGTCGCTCAGCAGGAGGGCGGCGCTTTCAATCAGCGCTTCAAGCTTTGGAAGGCGAGCCTCAAGCTCCGGTAGCTTTTCGATCTCGCGGCGGATGCGAGCGATATTCTCGCGAGTGTCCTGTAGCTGCCCGGTCAGAGCGGAGTAGCGCTTTTCGAGCGAGTGGCGGAGGTTGCTGGTGCCCATGCCCCTAAGGGTATCGAATGGACGTGGGGACCGGCCACCCGGCACTAGGTGCGTTTGCTACCTAATGCCGCAGCCGCGCAGCCGCCGAACATCCGTTCCCCCGGCCTCTGACCCCTTTTTCGCCAAGGCTTCGCCTACTTTGCGAAACCCGAATTGAACGGGTCAGCGGAGGACGAAGATGGCTACCAATCCGAACCAGCAGGATCGTCAGGTCGAGACGGTGACGGACGAGCAGTGGGCGCAGATGCAGCGCGACGCGATGGGCGAGAATTACCCCGGCGACGCCGAAATGCAGCGCGAGCGGGCGGAATTTCAGCAGGAGTTCGAGGCGCGCAATGCGGCTCCTGAAGCGCCTGCCCAGGATGCACCGGCCCCCGCCGAGCCTGCCACCGAGGCGAAGGAATGGAATGCGCGCGAGTGGCTCAACGAAGCGTTCAAGGATGACCCCAGCTTCAAGGATCTGAGCGCCGAAGACATGTCGCGGCTCGAGGCGATGGCCAATGAGAAGCATGCCGAATTCGCCGGCGAGGTCCAGGAGTGGGCGGCCGAAAAGGGCGCCGAATGGTCCGCTGAAATGAAGGATGCGGTCCGCGACGGCATGAACAGCAGCGACAAGCTCGAAGGCTTTTTTGAAAGCCGCCTCGCCGACGGCGAATTCAGCGAAGCCGATCAGGCCGCGCTGAAGGAGGCCGCCGAAGGCATGACTCCCGCCGAGGGCGCCGGTATCGCGCGCCCGATCGTCGAGGAGCTGCGCGAGATCAATGGCGAGCTGATCGACGGGGTGGAGATGATCGTCGATCACGCAATCGACGACGTGCACGACATTGTCGAGGCGCGGGCCGAGATGCCGGGCGGCGATAGCGAGCAGGTCCAGAAGATGCTGCACGACCTTGAGGAAGCACCGGACAAGGTCCACGACGCGCTGAATTGGGAGCGCGAGCAGGCCGACATCCAGTTCGACAAGATCGACGACCGGCTGGAGCTGATCGAGGCCGGCACCGATCCGAGCGACCTGCCGCCCGACACGGACACCTATCAGGTCGACGACAATGCCGACCAATATGAAACCGAGGCGGCCTGATCCGAACGCCCGTCATTGCGAGAAGGCAAAGCAATCCACTGCCTGAAGCGATCAGGATGGATTGCTTCGTCGCCTCGCTCCTCGCAATGACCGGGTGGAGGAGAGGGCGATGGAGCAGATGCTGGCCGAGGTGCTGGCGGCGATCGAGCCGTATCGGGGCACGGGCAAGGTCGCGGATTACATCCCGGCGCTCGCCTGCGTCGATCCGAACAAGTTCGGCATCGCCTTCGCCGGGGCGGATGGCGTGGTCCACGGTGCCGGCGATTGCGACGAGCCCTTTTCGCTCCAGTCCGTGTCCAAGGTGTTCACGCTCGCCTTGGCGCTGGAGCGGGTGCAGGCCGATCTGTGGCAGAAGGTCGGCCGCGAGCCTTCGGGCAGCGCCTTCAATTCCATCGTCCAACTGGAACGCGAAAACGGCAAGCCGCGCAACCCGCTGATCAACGCCGGCGCGATCGCCACAACCGGGCAATTGGTCGGTGACCGCGATGCCGACCAGGCGATCGCCGATCTGCTTGCTTTCGTGCGGGCGCGGGCAGGCGACGATCGCATTGCGGTCGACGAACTGGTCGCCGCGTCTGAAGCGGCGACCGGCAGCCGCAACCGCAGCCTCGCCTGGTTCATGAAGACCTATGACGTCATCGATAGTGTGGAAGAGGTGCTCGACGCCTATTTCCGTCAATGCGCGATCGCGATGAGCTGCCGCCAGCTCGCCCGCGCGGGGCTGTTCCTCGCCTTCGACGGCCGCGATCCTGTCACCGGCGAGCAGGCGGTGGTCTGGCACAATGCCCGCCGCATCAATTCGGTGATGCTGCTGTGCGGCCATTACGACAATAGCGGCGAGTTCGCCTACCGCATCGGCCTGCCCGGCAAGTCAGGCGTCGGCGGCGGCATCCTTGCCATCGCCCCGGGGCATGGCGCGATCGCGGTCTGGTCGCCCGGCCTCAATCATTATGGCACCAGCGCGGTCGGCGCGCGGGCGCTGGAAAAGCTGATCGACCTCACCGGCTGGTCCGTCTTCGCGCCGCCGGGCGGCGAGGGCGGACGGGAGGCGCCCGAATGAGCGCCGATTGCATTTCTTGCAACCACTGCCGCGAAAGGATCAACGTGTTTCCGGTTTCCGCCGGAGCGGTGGAGGCGTAGGAAGCGGGCTGGGAGTCGCCGCACGTGCCCGAAGCCGATACCGCCCTGATTCTTGCGCGCATCCAGTTCGCGTTCACGATCTCGTTTCACTTCATCTTCCCGGCCTTCACGATCGGGCTCGCCTCCTACCTCGCGGTGCTGGAGGCCCTGTGGCTGAAGACCGGCAAAGCGGTCTACCTTAACCTCTTCAAATATTGGCTGAAAATCTTCGCCATCACCTTCGCGATGGGCGTCGTCAGCGGCATCGTCATGTCCTATCAATTCGGCACCAACTGGTCGGTCTTCTCCGACCGCGCGGGGCCGGTGATCGGGCCATTGATGGCCTACGAGGTGCTGACCGCCTTCTTCCTCGAGGCCGGGTTCCTCGGCGTCATGCTGTTCGGCATGAACAAGGTGGGCAAGGGGCTGCATTTCACCGCGACGTTGATGGTCGCGATCGGCACTTTCGTCTCGGCCTTCTGGATCCTCAGCGTGAACAGCTGGATGCACACGCCGCAGGGCCATTTGTGGGACGCGGTTCGTCAGCAATATGTACCGGGCGACTGGCTGGCGATCATCTTCAATCCCAGCTTCCCCTATCGCCTCGTCCACACCGTCATCGCCGCCTATCTCACCACTGCGCTGATCGTCGGCGGGGTCGCCGCCTGGCATTTGCTCCGCGCCCGGCGCGAGGGCGGGCACAAGACCGATGAAGTGCGCAAGATGTTCTCGATGGCGATGTGGATGCTGGCGCTGGTCGCGCCGGTGCAGATCTTCGTCGGCGACATGCACGGCCTGAACACGCTTGAGCATCAGCCGGCCAAGGTGATGGCGATGGAAGGCCATTTCGACAGCCATCCGGACGGCGCGCCATTGATCCTGTTCGGCATTCCGGACCAGGCGGCGAAGACGGTTCACTATGCGGTCGAGATTCCGAAGCTTTCCTCCCTGATCCTGAAGCACGATCTGAACGCGCCGCTCGCCGGGCTGGACACCATCCCGGACAATGAGGAACCGCCGGTCGAGATCGTCTTCTGGTCGTTCCGGATCATGGTGGGGCTGGGCTTCCTGATGCTCGGCCTGGGCCTGTTCAGCTTGCTCGCGCGGGTACGCAAGAAGCTGTACGACTGGAAATGGTTGCACCGGTTCGCGCTGGTGATGGGGCCCTCCGGCCTGATTGCCGTGCTCGCCGGCTGGGTCACCACCGAGGTCGGTCGCCAGCCCTGGGTGATTTACGGCCTGATGCGCACCGCCGAGGCGCGCTCGCCGATCGAGGCGCCCGCGGTCGCCGCGTCGCTGATCGCCTTCGTCATCGTCTACTTCATCGTCTTCGGCGCGGGCGTCTGGTACCTGCTGCGCCTGATGCACCACGCTCCGCATCCCGGCGAATCCGGCCCCGCCCGCGCACCCATCCGCAGCGCCGGCATCACCCAGGCCGCGGCGGTGGACGAGGCCGGCGTCGATCCGAACCCGGACGCGAGTGAGGAGGCGCGCTGATGGACCTCACCATCGTCTGGGCCTTCATCATCGCCTTCGCGGTCGCGATGTATGTGGTGATGGACGGGTTCGATCTCGGCATCGGCATCCTCTTTCCGCGCGTGCCCGTGGGCCGCGAGCGCGACCAGGCGATGAACTCGATCGCGCCCGTCTGGGACGGCAATGAGACCTGGCTCGTTCTGGGCGGCGGCGGGTTGATGGCGGCATTTCCACTCGCTTATGCCATCGTGCTGCCCGCGCTTTACGCCCCGTTAATTGCGATGTTGCTCGGCCTGGTGTTCCGCGGCGTTGCCTTCGAATTCCGCTGGCGCGATCCCGGCCATCGGCGCTGGTGGGACGCCGGTTTCTGCCTCGGCTCGCTGATTGCCACCTTTGCGCAGGGCGTGACCTTGGGCGCGCTGCTACAGGGCATTGATGTCGAGGGCCGCGCTTATGCGGGCGGCTGGTGGGATTGGCTGCAGCCGTTCAGCCTGCTCACTGGCGCGGCCTTGGTCGTCGCTTACGCGTTGCTCGGCGCGGGCTGGCTGATCTGGAAGACCGAGGACGAGCTGAACACCCGGGCGCGGCGTTTCGCCACCTGGCTGCTGCCGGCCTTCCTGCTCATCGTTGGCGCGGTCAGCCTGGCCACACCGTTCCTCGACAATGTGCCCAAATATCACGAGCGCTGGTTTGAATGGCCGGGCCTGCTGTTCACCGGCCTGATGCCCTTGCTGTTCGGCGGCATCGCTCTGGCTTGCTGGGAGGGGATCAGGCGCGGGCGCGACTGGCTGCCGTTCGCGGCCACGCTCGCCATGTTCGGCCTGACCATGATCGGCCTCGCCATCTCGATCTGGCCGGACGTGATCCCGGGCCGGGTCACCATCTGGCAAGCGGCCGCGCCTTATTCCAGCCAGCTCTTCATGCTGGTCGGCGCGCTCGTGCTGGTGCCCATCATCCTCGGCTACACCGCCTGGTCCTATTGGGTGTTCCGCGGCAAAGTGGGCGAAGATGGCTATCACGCCCATGACCATTGAGGCGGAGAAAGGCGCCGCCCCGGGCCCTTGGTGGAAGCGGCTCGCCTGGTTCGCCGGGCTTTGGCTGGCGAGCGTGGCCGTGGTTGGCTCGGTCGCCTACGTCTTGCGGCTTTGGATCGTCTGATCGTCTAGGCCGCCACCGCCTGCACGATCCCCATCGGCGTCGGGGTGGGAGTCACGCTCTCAAGCTGGAAGCCGGCGCCCGTCAGCAGTGCCTCGAACTCCGCCACAGTGCGCTCCTTGCCGCCGGTCATCACCATCATATTGAGGTCCATCAGGAAGCCCGGATGGTTCTCAACCGTCTCCGGCAGCAGCGCGTCTATTATGACGACGCGAGCCCCGGGGTACGCCGCAGTGCGGATATTTTCCAGGATCGCTGAGCTCCTGTCATCGTCCCAGTCGTGCAGTATCAGCTTCAGCAGATAGAGGTCGCCCTCCGGCACAATGTCGAAGAAATTGCCTCCGATCGCTTCGATGCGCGGCTCCGTGATGGTTGGCCGCACCGCGTCGGCGATCTCGGGCAGGTCGAACAGCACGCCGCGCGCCTCAGGTGCTCGCGCCAGCAGGCCCTGCAGCAGCGTCCCTCGGCTCCCCCCGACGTCCACCGCAAGCTCGAAAGGCGGCGGCGTCCACACCGCCATCAGCATCGTCTCGATTAGCAAGGTTGTCGATTGCATCGCCCGGCCGAATGCCACGGCCTCCGCAGGATGATCGCCATACCAGTCGAACACCGGCCGGCCGTAAACATGATCGAACGCGGTCCCGCCTTCGGTCAGGCTGCGTCCGAGCGCGCCCCAGCCGGCATAATGCTCGCCCCCGAAGATCGAGCGCAGGAAGGGCCGCTGCGTCAGTGGGTGATCGCTCTTCAAGAAGATGCTGGTTTCGCTATGTCCGAACCGGTCGTCACCCTCTGCGGTAAACAGCCCGACAGAAACCAGCGCCTTCATCAGCCGCCGCAGCGGCGCCTCCCGCGCGCCGGTCGCGGCCGCGATCTCCTCTAGCGAAGCCGGTTCATCGCCAATCGCATCCGCCACGCCCAGTTCCGCCGCCGCCCACAAAGCGCGCGAAACCCACAGACCGGACGCCATCTCGACCAGCGCGAACAATGGATTCGATTGGGGGAAAGCCGGCATGAACACGCTCCTCGCTCGTCCAGCGAAGCGCCGGGCGGGCCGCTCGCGTCAAGCCTCAATCAGCGAGCGTCGCGTTGATACCATTCGCGGGTCGCGGCGCGCTCGGCATATTTTACATCGTCGCTGCTCACCCGATGCAGGTCCAGCACGACGCTGCTGTGCAGCGGCTCTTCGAACTTCAGGCCGAAGATGCCGGCCCGGTGCCAGACCACCCGGCACAGGCAATCCAACCCGCCCGCCATCAGCACACCGTCGCTGCCCAGCTTCAATTCCCCGTCGCAATTGATCGATGCGCCGGTGTTTGAAAGGTTGCGCACGGTGATCTTGTGCGTGCCGGTCAGCGACTGGAATTGCCCCGTCAGCAAGACCCGCCGCCGCGGACTGCGTGGCGCCTTGGCGTCAAGCGGCGTCAATGCGTCGGGATCGCTGCCGGATCTTTCCATAACGGGCCGATCCTAATCTAACGCGGTTAACGTCACGCTACCGGTACTCGCCCTTGTTGCATCGCAGCATCATTGCTATGTCGCGCGCCGCAACCTTGCGCCCTCCAATCGAGTTACCAACCCATGAGCCTCCGCAACGTGGCGATCATCGCCCACGTCGATCACGGCAAGACGACCCTGGTCGACCAGCTGTTCCGGCAATCCGGCACCTTCCGCGACAATCAGCGCGTGGAGGAAAGGGCTATGGATTCCAATGACCTGGAGAAAGAGCGCGGGATCACCATCCTGGCCAAATGCACCTCGGTCGAGTGGGACCATAAAGGCGAGACGACTCACATCAACATCGTCGACACGCCCGGCCATGCCGATTTCGGCGCCGAGGTGGAACGCATCCTGTCGATGGTCGACGGCGTCATCCTGCTCGTCGATGCCGCCGAAGGGCCGATGCCGCAGACCAAATTCGTCACCGGCAAGGCGCTGGGCCTTGGCCTCAAGCCGATCGTCGTCGTCAACAAGATCGACCGCCCCGACGCGCGCGCCGCGGAAGTGCTGGACGAATGTTTCGAACTGTTCCTCAGCCTCGACGCGACCAACGAGCAGCTGGATTTTCCGGTGCTCTACGCCTCGGGCCGCAATGGCTATGCCGGGCTGACCGACGACGTCCGCTCCGGCGATCTGACGCCTTTGTTCGAAACCATCGTCAGCCACATTCCGGAGCCGGGCCTGGACCCGAACGGCCCGTTCAAGATGCTCGCCACCTTGCTCGACCGCGACAATTTCCTCGGCCGCATCCTCACTGGCCGAATCGAGAGCGGCAAGCTGGACGTCAACATGCCGATCAAGGCGCTGGACGTGGACGGCAATGAGGTCGAATCCGGCCGCGCCACCAAGGTCTTCGCCTTTCGCGGCCTGGAGCGCGTGCCCGTCACCCAGGCGCAGGCGGGCGACATCGTCGCCATCGCCGGCCTGACCAAGGCGACCGTGTCCAACACCATCGCCGAGCCCGGCCTGACCCAGCCGATCCGCGCCCGGCCGATCGACCCGCCGACGCTGGCAATGAGCTTCGGCGTCAACGACAGCCCCTATGCGGGCCGGGACGGCGACAAGGTGCAAAGTCGCGTCATCCGCGACCGGCTGGAGCGGGAGGCCGAGACCAACGTCGCCATCCGCCTGACCGAAAGCCAGGAGCGCGACGCGTTCGAGGTCGCCGGCCGCGGCGAATTGCAATTGGGCGTGCTGATCGAGACGATGCGCCGCGAGGGCTTCGAACTGTCGATCAGCCGGCCGCGCGTCTTGTTCAAGGACGGCCCCGACGGCCGCGAGGAGCCGTATGAGACGGTCGTCATCGACGTCGATGACGAGCATTCGGGCACGGTCGTCGAGAAGATGGCGCAGCGCAAGGCCGAGATGACCGACATGCGCCCGAGCACCGGCGGCAAGACGCGGCTGACCTTCAGCGCGCCGTCACGCGGCCTGATCGGCTATCATGGCGAATTCCTGTCCGACACGCGCGGCACCGGCATCATGAACCGCCTGTTCGAGAAATACGGCCCGTACAAAGGCCCGATCCAGGGCCGGCAGAATGGCGTCCTGATCTCGATGGAGAATGGCGCGGCGGTCGGCTATGCGCTGAACATGCTGGAGGAGCGCGGGGTGCTCTTCATCTCGCCGGGCGATGCGCTCTACGAAGGCATGGTGATCGGCGAGAATGCCAAGATCCACGATCTCGAAGTGAACCCGCTGAAGTCCAAGCAGCTCACCAACTTCCGCGCCAGCGGCCCCAAGGACGAAGGCATCCGCCTCACCCCGCCGCGCCGCATGACGCTGGAACAGGCGATCGCCTACATCCAGGACGACGAGCTGGTGGAAGTCACGCCCAAGGTGATCCGCATCCGCAAGCGCCACCTCGATCCGCATGAGCGCAAGCGGGCGAGCCGGAAGTCGGAGGCGGCTTAGGGCTTGACTGTTTCTCTTGCCGTGGCGGCTTCGCATGCCGCCCGGCAATCTTCAGCCGCACCCCACAAGCGCGACCGGATAATCCGCCATCCGTCCATCGTCGCTCATCAGCGTCGCGCCCTCCACGATCGCCTGCGCGATCAGCATGTGATCGAAGGGATCACGGTGATGCCGCTCCAGTGCCGCGAGCGTCGAGAGGTGCGCCGGTTCCAGCCCGAGCTCGTCCAGCCCGCGCGCATGGATCGCAGCTACGGCCTGGTCGATATCGACCTGCAGCTTGCCGATGCCGACCTTGATCGCGATCTCCCAGAGCGAGGCGTGACTGACGAGGATCGTGTTGCCCGGGTCTGCGATCAGGCCCCGCGCCTTAGGCCCAAGCTGGGCGTCGTCCGCCAGCCACCAGAGCAAGGCGTGCGTGTCGAGAAGGAGCTTCAAGCCCGGTCCTGCTCGATCTCGTCGAGCATATCCTCCGGCAGATCGTCAAAATCCGCGCTCATCCACACTTTGCCGGCGAGCGCGCCGGGCTTGCGAAACGCGTCGGGCGCCGGGGCGATACCCTTGAGTTCGACAATAGGCTTGCCCCGCGACATCACGATAAAAGCCTCTCCCGCCTGCACCTTACGAAGCACCTCGCTCAGCTTGCCGCGAAGTTCGCGAACACCGATACGCTGGGTCGTTGCAGACATTGGATACTCCTAGTGTGCACAACATGTAGCCACAAGCATCGAGCGACGCAAGTCCCATCGGCGAGTTCATCGCAACATGGCGCCCGCGGCGCTCAGGGGCTAGAATGCCGGTATGAGCGACAGTGTCGACGGCAGCGCATGGTCTGACGCAGAGAACGACATCATCGTCGCCGATTATTTCGCAATGCTCGTGCAGGAGATGGCGGGAAAAGCGGCGGTCAAAGCGCACCACAACCGTGGACTGGTCGAACTAACGGGACGCTCTCGCGGGTCGATCGAGCGGAAGCATATGAACATTAGCGCGGTGCTCGAACGGCTCGGCCTCCCCCGCATCCGGGGTTATGCTCCCAATGTGAATTTCCAGAACAGCCTGATCGCGGCGATCGAGCGGCATTTGTCGTTCAGTCCGTGGATGGAGGTGAAGCCGGAAAGTCTGCGCGAGGCTGTGTTCAACTCCTCCGCTTCCTTGTGGATCGGGCCGCCGCCGGTTGTTTCCCCCGATGACAAGAAGACAACTGAGGCACTGGAACGGCTTGTTCGCAAGTTCGACCCTGCCGAACGCGACGCCCGTAACCGGCAGCTTGGCCGCAAAGGTGAGGAATTGGTGTTCCACCATGAGCGGCAGCAACTTGTTGCGTCCGGGCGAGACGATTTGGCTCGTAAAGTGGAATGGATTTCGGAGGAGAGAGGGGATGGCGCTGGCTACGACATAGCTTCTTTCGCTGCCGATGGCTCGCTGCGTCTGATCGAGGTGAAGGCGACAAACGGCTCAGCCAAGACTCCGTTTTACCTAAGCGAGAATGAGCGACTTTTCAGCGAAGAACGACCGGACGTTTTTGTCCTGACACGGCTGCACGACCTCTCGTCACAACCTCGCGGCTTTGAAGTGCGCCCACCTTTGGGCCGCTTCTTGGCGCTTCACCCACTAAGCTATCGCGCAGCGCTACGATGAAAGGGAGTGATCATGTGGACTGAGTTCGAATATTGCTATCGGGACGCCGGAAATTTCAAAGCCTTCGGCACATTATGGTTCGAAGGTGTCCTCGAGCCGGACCAGAGTGCAATGCTGAAGGCGAGGCTGGAAAGTGGCGAGTTCTTCATCGCCGAGCAGGTGAGGGTGCCG
Organism: Sphingomonadales bacterium; assembly: GCA_038255245.1. GTDB lineage: Bacteria > Pseudomonadota > Alphaproteobacteria > Sphingomonadales > Sphingomonadaceae > Allosphingosinicella. The sequence continues at coordinate 19,383 of JBBSLM010000001.1, read as the reverse complement.
AGCCTCTATCGGGGGCTGTATCAGTGGAGTAACGGGCGTTCGACTATTGACGACCATTGCTGGCATGCTTTCGTGGGGCTGCGAGAGCATATGAGACTCCCGACCGATGAATGCGTGGCGAGTTCGGTTCGCGAGTTTGCGGAACGCTTTGCCTGCGTCGAGACGTGGCAGGAAGAGCTGTCTCCACACTTTTCCCAATAGCCGGACTCGGTCATTCGGAAATATTGATATAGGAACAAAACGAAAACAAACCATTTTCCTACAGCCCGCCAATTGAGTCATAAGCTGGCCGATTCGCCTCGATCAGGAGCATCGACCATGACCAAACGCCTGCCCGCCCCCGCGCCGCGCGAAGACCGCCCGCCGATCCCCGACTTCACCCCCGTCCCGCGGCGCTATCGCCACGATGGCTGGACGCCCGAGCGGCAGAGGGCGTTTATCGGGGCGTTGGCCGACACCGGCTGTGTCGATCGGGCGGCGAGACAAGTGAATATGGCGCAGACCAATTGCTATACGCTGCGGCGGGCGCCGGGGGCGGAGGAGTTCCGGCGGGCGTGGGACGCGGCGCTCGACTTCACCGTGCCGAAGCTGAAGGACATCGCCTTCCAGCGGGTGATCGAGGGGGAGCTGGTGCCGGTCTTCTGCGGCGGCAAGCTGATGGGGTTCCGGCGCAAATTCAATGACAGGCTGCTGATGTTCATCCTGCGCCATTATGGCCAGGATGCGGACGGCAAGCGGGTGACGGTGAATTATTTCTCGACGCGGGCGAGCGCGGGGATTGCATCCGTTGAGAATTCCGCCGCTGACGCGGCGGCCCCTCCACCACTCCCTTCGGGAGCGGTCCCCCTCCCCGACAAATCTCGGGGAGGAATGGCCGGGGCGGAAGCTTCGATGACGTCGGTGCGGACGGTGATTTCGGGTGGGGGGCGCTCGGCGGCGCTGGGCGGAGACGAGGCCGCGGCGGCGGTGGAGGGGTTTGCGGGGGTGGCGCTCGATCCCCAGGCGCAAGCGGAGATCGGGGCGGCGCTGGAGGCGTGCGCGGCGCGGGCGCGGGCTTCGCGGGAGGCGCGCGACCAGGGCGGGAGCGCGGCGGCGGAGGCGCTGGCCGACGATCCGGACGTGCCGTTCGTGCCGGTGGCCGGCGCGGTGGACTATCGCGGGGCGCTGGAGCCGGTGGAATTGTGCGAGGCGTTCGAGCCGTTCACGCCGGGGGAGAGCCATTGGGAATTGGCGGGGGAGGAAATGCGGGCGGACTATGCGGCATGGCTCGACGCCCAGGAGGCCGAGGCGGCGGCCGAGGTGGACGCGCCCGGGGCCGAGGGACCGGAAGCGGGTGCGGCGGGAGCGGGAAGCGTCGCGGTCGGTCCGCGCGGGCGGCGTCGCAAGCGCGGCTGAACCGGCCGGCCCGGCGTGCAATCCGGGCGGGGGTTCAGGCCTTCGCCGTGGCGCCCGCCATCGCCAGCACCAGATCCCACTCCTCCGGGCGCACCGGCGCCACCGACAGGCGCGACTGGCGGATCAATTCCATGTCCTTCAGCTTCGGCTCGGCCTTGATCTGTGCCAGCGTCACGGGGCGGGGCAGTTTCTCGACCGGCTTCACCGCGACCGACACCCAGCGCTCGCCTTCCTTCGCCTTTGCGTCGGGCCGGGCGGCGCGGGTGATTGCCATGATGCCGACGACGGCCTTGTCGCTCATGCTGTGGTACAGGAAGGCGTGGTCGCCGGGCTTCATTGCCTTCAGATGGAGGGTGGCGGCATTGTTGCGCACGCCGTCCCATTCGGTGCCCTGGTCGCGCACCAGATCGTCCCAGCCATAGGCCGCGGGTTCGGACTTCATCAGCCAATAGGTCATGGCCGCCGCCTATAAGGGCGCGCATGGGCCTCGCACAATCGCGTCCGTGGCGCTAAGCCGATGCGATGATCGCCCGCTACCTGCCGCTCGTCCCGCTTCTTCTCCTCAGCGCTTGCAACGATCAGCCGATCGCCAACGGCTATGGCTCGACCACGCCGCGGATCGACCGGCCGCAGCTGGACAATGCCACGCTGGGAGATGTGGAGACGCCGGTGCGGATCGGTGAGCTGGGGCCGAATTTCGCGGCCTGCAACGCGCAGGGCCAGGTCAATGAGCGCGCCGCCGACGGTCCCGTGCCGGTGCGCGCCGGGCCGTTCGAACAATCGCATGAGAGCGGCAGCCTCAATCCCGGCGCGAGCTTCTTCATCTGCACGCGTTCGCTCGATCAGCGCTGGATGGGCGTGGTCTTCGCCGATGGCGGGCGGGCCGACCGATCCTGCGGCGTGTCCGCCCCGGTGCGCTCGCGGCGCGACTATGAAGGCCCGTGCCGGTCGGGCTGGGTGCCGAGCGCGCAGGTCAGGATGATCTCGGGCGTCGAAATCCCCGCCGCCCAGCCGAGCCAAAATTCCGCCCAACCGAAATAGGTTCCTCGGCTCGTCGCAATCATCGGCTCGGCTCATCGAAAGCATGGCTGCGACAGGTTGATGCTTAACGGATAGCGCGGCACATCCCCGTTCAGAGTTGAAGCGGAGATGGGCAACAGCCTGGTTCCGCAGGGGGTTTTCAGATTTCAGAAACCGGATCCGGAGCGCTTCGCGCCCCGCCAAACCGGTTTCGCGAGCAGGAGCGAATTTCGACGATGAGCATATTTTTCGGTCTCGCCGCTGTCGCCGCTTCCTTCACCGATCCGGCCGCCGCCGAGATCGCTGCCGCCGGCCCCGCCAGCGGCGTCACGGCCATCGCTTCGGTTCCCCGCACGTTCGCCCAAAACGATCCCTCGGCCCAGCTGGAGCGCGCCGTCGAGGCGCATGCCCGCTTTGAGACCGAAGATGCCGAGCAGGATTGCCTGGCCAACACCGTCTATTTCGAAGCCGGCCTGGAGCCGCTCGAAGGCCAGGTGGCGGTCGCCGAAGTGGTATTGAACCGCATGCGCTCCGGCCGTTATCCGACCACGATCTGCGGCGTCGTCCTGCAGCCGGCGCAATTCTCCTACGTTCGCGGCGGCCGCATTCCGCGCGTCGATCGCAATTCGGAAATGTGGCGCCGCGCCGTCGGCGTCGCGCGTCTGGCGCAGGCCGGCACCGCCTCGCGCCTGCTGCCCGCAGACACGCTTTGGTATCACGCCGATTATGTCTCCCCGGCCTGGGGCCCGCGCCTGAACCGTACCACCAAGATCGGCCTGCACATCTTCTACCGCTAAAATTTCGCGCCGCCCCGAAACCGGGTTGACGCGCAAGGCGGCAACCCCGACATGGACGGCAATGACGAACGAAATCAACCAGCCGAAGCCCGTTCCGGCCCTGCATGCGCAGGCCTGGCTTTGGTGGCGTATGCCTGCCGACGCGGCGCGCCCGGATCGATGGTGACGATCTCCTAACAGAGACTTCAAAGCCCCCGCATCCATGAGGCCCGCCGTTCCGGCGGGCTTTTTGTTTGCGCGCTCTTCCTCCCGTCACAGGATTTCCGTCATGTCCATCAATGCCCTTCTGGCCGCCCCGGCTGCTGAAATCGAAACTGCCCCCACCACCGAAGACGCGCTCGCTTCGCTCTTCGCCGGCCAATCACTCGCTCAGGACGAAGCCGAGCTTCTGTTCGGCGAACTGGTCGCCGGCCGGCTCGACGCGCCCGTCATCTCCGCCATGCTGGTCGCGCTGAAGCTGAAGGGCGAGACGACCGACGAACTGATCGGCGCCGCGCGGGCCCTGCGCGCCGCGGATGTGCCGTTCGAACGGCCCGATTATCTGTTCGCCGACAGTTGCGGCACCGGCGGCGACGGATCGGGGACGATCAACCTGTCGACCGCGGTCGCCTTCGCCGCCGCCGCCGCCGGGCTGCCGGTCGCCAAGCACGGCAATCGCTCGGTGACCTCGCGTTGCGGCTCGGCCGACGTGCTCGAACAATTGGGGGTGAAGCTCGACGTCTCGCCAGCCGTCTCGCGGCAGGCCCTCGATCATGCCGGCATCTGTTTCCTGTTCGCGCCGGCCTATCATCCCGGCCTGCGCCATGCCGGGCCGGTGCGGCGCGCACTGAAGGTGCGGACGATCATGAACATCCTGGGCCCGTGCGTGAACCCGGCCGAGCCAGGCGTGCAATTGCTCGGTGTCGCCGAGGAACGGCTGCTGGAGCCGGTGGCGCGGACTCTGGCCGCGATCGGCGTGGGCCGGGCAATGGTCGTGCATGGCAGTGGCCTGGACGAAATCGCCCTGCACGCGGAAACGCGCGCGGTGAGGCTGGTCGATGGGCAGATCGAGCATCTCGTCATCACCCCGGAGGATGCGGGTTTCACGCGCTCGCCGCTGGCAAGCCTGCGCGGCGGCGGGCCGGAGGAGAATGCCGAGCGGCTGAAGAGCCTGCTGATGGGCTATGGCACCAGGGCCGAGCGCGAGGCGGTGGCGCTGAATGCCGGGGCGCTGCTGCTGACGGCGGGCAAGGCGGAGACGCTGAAGGATGGCGCGGAGCAAGCGCTGCGGGCGCTGGGCTCGGGCCGCGCCTTGCAGGCGCTGGATGCGCTGGTCGAGGTGACCAATGCTTGACGGAATGCTCGGGGAAATTGTTGCGCGCAAACGTGCGGATGTGGCGGCGCGCCTCGGCGGTGTGAGCCTGGAGAGCATGCGCGGGCAGGCGGTGCCCACTTCGCGCAGCCTGCACTATGTGCTGGCCAGGCAGGGCGCGCGCTTCATCATGGAGGTGAAGAAGGCGTCGCCCTCCGCCGGTATGCTGGCCGCGGTCGATCCGGCGGCCCAGGCGCGCGCTTATGCCGGGGCGGCCGATGCGATCAGCGTGCTGACCGATGCGCCCTATTTCGGCGGCTCGCTGGCCGATCTGGCGGTCGTGCGGCGCGCCTTTGACGGGCCGTTGCTGGCCAAGGATTTCGTGATCGATCCGCGCCAGGTGGTCGAGGCGCGGCTGCACGGCGCCGACGCGGTGCTGGTGATGCTGTCGGTGCTGGACGATCTCGCCGCCCGCGAGATGATCGAGGAAGCCCGCCGGCTCGGCATGGACGTTCTGGTCGAGGCGCATGACGAAGTGGAGGTGCGCCGCGCGGTGGCGCTCGGCGCGCCGCTGATCGGGATCAACAATCGCGATCTGCGCACGCTGGAGGTCGATCTGGCGGTGACGGAGCGGCTTGCGCCTTTGGTGCCGAAAGACCGCCTCGTCGTCGCCGAATCCGGCATCGCCAGCCGTGCCGATGTGCAGCGCCTGGCTGGTCACGTTGGAGCTTTTCTCGTCGGCACCGCCTTGATGCGCGCGGACGATCCGGCGGAGGCGGCGCGGGCGCTGGCCTTCGGGCGGGTGAAAGTGTGCGGAATCACGCAGGCGGCCGATCTGGACATGGCGGCAAAGGCCGGCGCGAGCCATGTCGGCTTCGTGCTGGTGCCGGGCACGCCGCGCGCGGTGACCTCCGCTCAGGTCGAGACCATATTGGCCGAGGCGAGGACGGCGCCCAAACGCGTTGGCGTGTTTCGCAACGAGAAGCTGGTCAATGTCGCGATGGCCGCGCGGCGGCACGGCTTCGCTGCGGTGCAACTGCATGGCGAGGAGGATGCGGGCTATATTCGCGGCCTGCGCGCTTTGCTGCCGGACGAGACGGAGCTGTGGGCGGCGGGAGCGGTCGGGGCGGACATCCCGTCGCCGAGACTTGGCGCGGACCGGACCTTGTTCGACAGCAAGGTCGGTGGGCAGTCGGGCGGCACCGGGCGCCTATTCGATTGGTCCCGGCTGGACGGCCGCCCCGAACTGAGCTCGGCCTTGCTGGCTGGTGGCCTGCATCCGGGCAATGCCGGTGCGGCCGCGAAAGTGGGCGCGTGGGCGCTCGACGTCGGCTCGGGGGTCGAAGCGACGCCGGGCCGCAAGGATTCGGCGAAGCTCGAGGCCTTCTTTGCCGCGCTGCGGTCCACGGGCTGCGAGGCAGTCTCCTCATGCTGATGGACGGTCGCTTCGGCGCTTATGGCGGGGCTTATGTGCCCGAAATCCTGATGCCCGCGCTGGAGGAGCTGGAGGCTGCCTTTCTCGCTGCGCAGGCCGACGAGCTCTTTCAGGCCGAGCTGGCCGAATTGCTGGCCAAATATGCCGGGCGGCCGACGCCGCTTACCCTTTGCAGGAATTTTGGCCGCAATTTCGGCGCGGGCAAGGCGCGGATTTACCTCAAGCGCGAGGACCTCCTCCACGGCGGCGCGCACAAGACCAATCAGGTGCTGGGGCAGGCGATGCTGGCCAGGCGGATGGGCAAGAGGCGGCTGATCGCCGAAACCGGCGCGGGCCAGCACGGTGTCGCCACCGCGCTCGCCGGGGCGTTGTTCGGGCTGAAGACCCGCATCTACATGGGCGCGCACGATGTCGAGCGGCAGAGCCTGAACGTCTTCCGGATGAAGCTGATGGGGGCCGAAGTGGTGCCGGTGGAGAGCGGCGGGCGCGGACTGAAGGATGCAGTCAACGAGGCGTTGCGCGACTGGACCGCGAGCTTCGCCGATACCCATTATCTGCTCGGCACCGTCGCCGGGCCGCACCCCTTTCCGCTGATGGTCCGCGAATATCAGCGCGTGATCGGCAAGGAGGCGCGCGCGCAAATTCTTGAGGAGGAGGGGCGGCTGCCCGATGCGGCGATTGCCTGCGTCGGCGGCGGCTCCAACGCGATCGGGCTGTTTGCCGATTTCGTCGCCGACGAAGGCGTGCGCCTGATCGGCGTCGAGGCGGCGGGGAAGGGGCTGAACGGCGCCGAGCATGGCGCGACCTTGCTGCGCGGCCGGCCGGGCGTGCTGCACGGGGCGGAGACCTATGTGCTGCAGGATGCGGACGGGCAGATCAGCGACAGCTGGTCCGTCTCCGCGGGCCTCGATTATCCCGCGGTGGGGCCGGAGCATGCTTTCCTGAAGGACAGCGGCCGGGCCGAATATGTCGGCGCGACCGACCAGGAAGCGCTTGCGGCCTTCGCCCTGCTGGCGCGAACCGAGGGGATCATCTGCGCCTTCGAATCCGCGCACGCTTTGGCCCACGCCTTGAAGCTGGCGGATGAGGCGGAGGTACTGGTCGTCAATCTGTCCGGGCGCGGCGACAAGGACGTGGCGCAGGCGGAGGCCCTGCTGTGAGCCGCTACGCCGCGATGTTCGCGAAGGGTGAGGGCGTGTTCGGCGCCTTCGTCATGCTTGGCGATCCCGATCTCGAGACGAGCGCCGCGATCCTCGACGAGCTCGTCGCGGGCGGCGCGGACATGCTGGAGCTTGGCATCCCCTTTTCCGACCCGATTGCCGACGGCCCGGTGATCCAGGCGGCGGCGGAGCGGGCATTGCGTGCCGGCGTCACGCCGGACGATTGTTTCGCGTTGCTGGGCGCCTTTCGGGCACGGCATCCCGTCGTGCCCGTCGGTATCCTCACTTACGCCAACCTCGTGCTGGGACGCGGCCGCGACGGCTTCTATCGCCGGGCGGCGGCGGCTGGAGTGGACAGCGTATTGGTCGCCGACGTGCCATTGTTCGAGGCACAACCCTATGCCGCCGCCGCCCGGGCACACGGGATCGATCCGGTGCTGATCGCCGCGGCGAACACGCCGCCGGAGCGCCTCGAGGAGATCGCTTCGCTTGGCGGCGGCTACACCTATTGCGTCGCCCGCGCGGGCGTGACCGGGGCTGGCGACAAGGTCGCATTCGATCATGACGCGATGCTGACGGCATTGCGCGCCGCGAACGCCCCGCCGCCAATCTTCGGCTTTGGCATCTCGCGGCCGGAGCATGTCCGTGCCGCGCTTTCCGCCGGTGCAGCCGGGGTGATTTGCGGCTCGGCGATCGTCGAGCGGCTGGCGCGCGGCGAGCGGGTCGGGCCGTTCGTTCAGGATATGAAGGCGTCGACGCTACGCTGACATTGAGCGGCGCCAAAGCAAGCGGGGCGGCGTACTCGCCGATTTCGATCGCCACCCCGCCTGATCGCAACGAATTCCCCTTGAAAGCCTCATGATTTCGCGCTGCAAAGCGAAGGCATGGCGCGCGGACAGCTCCTCAATTCCATCTCCATATTCTTCGGGCTAGCGTCGGTTGGTATCTGTCTGACCTATGTCTCGACACGTCCGTCGCCGACCGTGGTGGCCAATTGCGTCTCGAATGACCAGCCCGCCCTCGAGGCGATTGCCCGGACCCCGGCGGATTTTATCGTCGATCCCGGCAGCCGGGACCCCCGTGGCGCTTGCCTGACGGAGATCGCGACCCCCGATTCCAATGAGATCAGCCGGCTCCTGCTACTGATCGATCCGCGTCGCTGCGAGCGCGGCCATTGCGCTACGGAAATCTGGATGGAGCGGCGCATCGGTGGCTTCGCGCTGGCTTTTGGACACGTTGTGTGGACCCGCGACCCGCCCGAAATCGATCGTTCGGCGCCGGTCCCGACCCTGCGGCTGATCTCCCGAAGTCGCGAGGGCACGGGTCCGGTTCGGCTCGTCTACAGCCGCATGTTCGCGGAGTATCTGCCGATCGACCGGGGCGGATCGCCGGACCCGCCGAATTTCCGGCCAATGCGCTTCTCGCTTGCTCCCGCACCCGGCGACACGATGGCGCTGTTCGGCAGTGGCTATGTCACGAGCGACACGGTGGACTATTTCGAGGCGGCCGTTCGTGACCTCGAAATAGAGCCTGGCTCAACAGTCTATTTGAACTCCGTCGGCGGGGACGCGGCTGGTGCGATCCGCTTCGGCCGTGCAATCCGGCAATACGGCCTCAAGACCAATGTGGGGCGCCCCGGCTCTTCGGCAGAATATGAGTCGCCGCGCTGGGGTGCTTGCCTGTCCGCTTGCAGCTTTGCCTATCTGGGTGGGACGGAGCGCGCGCTGCTCCGCACCAGCCAACTCGGTTTCCACGGTCCACAGAATATTCCCGGCATGGTCACGGGAGATTCGAATGAAGAGGTCAGTGCGCTGGTGGGCGAAGGGTTTCGGGTCTTCTCGGCCAGGCTGCGCGCCTATATTCAGGAGATCGGCCTTCCGTCGATGCTGACGGATAGAATCCTCTCCGTGCCATCCGATCAGATCTGCGCGCCGTCCCGCAACGAGCTTGGCGCTCTGGGCGTTCTCGCCGCCAGCTCCAAAGCGTTGCCTGCCGATGCCGTCCGCGAGCCGATGGACTGCTGGGGTTGGGATGATAGGGTAGAACCCGCGATCGAGTAGCGGTTTCCTGCCGCTTTGCCACGGTCGGGCCGATCCGCTAATCCACACCCATGTCCACTTTCACCATCGACAGCGGCACGAGCCGCGCCAATCCTTCGCCGGCGCCGGGCAAGCGCCTGACCGTCCCGGCGCTCAGGGGGCGCAAAGGCGGCGAGCCGATCGTCTGCCTGACCGCTTACACCATGCGCACGGCGCAATTGCTGGACGAGCATTGCGACCTGCTGCTGGTCGGCGATTCGCTGGGGCAGGTGATTTACGGCCTGCCGTCCACCGTCCCGGTCACGCTCGAGATGATGTGCGCGCATGGCGCCGCCGTGGTGCGCGGTTCGTGGCACGCTCTGGTCTGCGTCGATATGCCCTTCGGCTCCTATGAGGAAAGCCCGGAACAGGCGTTCCGCAGCGCCGCGCGGATCATGAAGGAAACCGGCGCGGCCTCGGTGAAGCTGGAGGGCGGCGAAGCGATGGCGGCGACGATCTCTTTCCTGTCGGCCCGCGGCATTCCAGTGGTAGGCCATGTCGGGCTGACCCCGCAGGCGGTGAATGCGCTGGGCGGTTACCGTGCGCGAGGGCGCGACGCGGAGGAAAGCGCGAAGATCCTGGCCGATGCCCGCGCCGTCGCCGACGCGGGGGCCTTCCTGCTCGTGCTGGAAGGGGTGATGGAGGAGATCGCGGTCGAGGCCACGCGGGCGGTCGCCTGCCCCACCATCGGCATCGGCGCGTCGGCGCAATGCGACGGGCAGATCTTGGTCACGGAGGACATGCTCGGCCTGTTCGAGCGGACGCCGCGTTTCGTGAAGAAGTTCGGCGATCTGGCCGGGGAGATTTCCGCAGCGGCCTCGACCTACGCCGCCGATGTCCGCTCCCGCGCCTTTCCGGGCGAGGAACAGGTCTATCGGCCCAAATGACGCCTTGATCCGCCCCTAAGCCATCCGGGTACGGCGGGGCCGGGCAAGCGGTTTCAGCTTCCGTTCACGCCCGCGGGCCGGTATGGAGCCTGCCGCACGGGCGTGCAGGGATCACAAGCGGGTTTCGAAGCGGCGCCTTCATCCGCAAATGGAGACGGAATTTTGGCGGTCAAGCCGAAGAGCGATAGCGATACCTTCGTCCGCGAGGTCGATGAGGAACTGCGGCGCGAGCGCGTCAGCGGTTTCGTCACCCGCTACGGCACCTGGATCATCATCGGCGTCGTGGCGTTGCTCGCCGCGATCGGCGGCTGGATCTGGTATCAGCATCAGCAGAATGTGCAGGCGGGCGAGCTGTCCGAAAAGCTGATTCAGGTCAGCGACCAGCTGGGCCAGAACAATGCCGGCGCCGCCGCGCCGACGATCGACGAACTCGTCGACAGCGGCAACCCGGCCTACCGCGTCGCCGGCCTCTTCTCCCGTGCCAATGCGCAGATCGCCACCAACGCCATCCCGGCCGCGATCGACACGCTGAAGCAGATCGCCGCCGACGAAGCCGCGCCGCAGCCTTATCGCGACGCCGCGTTGATGCGGCAGACCCTGCTCGAGTTCGAAACCATCCCGGCCGAGCAGGTGGTCGAGCGGATGCGGCCCTTCGCGGCAGCCGGCAATGCCTGGCACGGCACCGCCGGCGAATTGCTCGCCGCCGCTTACATCAAGCAGAACAAGCCGCAGGATGCGGGCCGCGTGTTCGAGGCGATGGCCCGCGACCAGGCCGTGCCGGAATCGATCCGCCAGCGCGCGATCCAGATGGCGAGCACGTTCGGGATCGACGCAGTCCAGCTCGATCCGGGGCTGGAGGCCGCCGCCGCCGGCAACGTCGCGGCGCCGAAGCAGTGAATATAATCATGACCCACAAGGGAAGAACCGACTTGGCAAGGAAGAGCGCGCGGATGAAGCCGATCGTCACCATGGCCCTCATGAGCGGGCTCCTCGCCGGCTGCAGTGTGTTCAAGGGCGGGGAAGGACCCCGCACCGGAACCGTCGGCGCCCGCGAGGCCGTGCTCGGCGCCGAGGCGCAGGTCGAGGTCGATCCGGCCCTGGCCGGCACGCCGGTCGTCGTGCCGGGACCGATCGCCAATGCGGACTGGCCGCAGCCGGGCGGCAATCCCGCCCACGCCATGACCCACGTCAATTTGTCCGCCTCGCCGGCGCGGCAGTGGAGCGTCAGCATTGGCGCCGGCAGCACCAGCCGGGGCCGGCTGGCGGCCGAGCCGGTGGTCGCGGCGGGACGGGTCTACACGATCGACACGGCCGGCATGGTCCGCGCCTTCGACGCCAATAGCGGCGCGCGCATGTGGGAAACGCCGGTGCGCGGCGAAGAGGGCACGGGCGATATCGTGTACGGCGGCGGCGTGAGCTTCGACAATGGCCGGGTCTATGCGACCAACGGCGCCGGCTATGCCGCCGCGCTCGACGCTTCGACCGGCGCGCAGGTCTGGATGTCCCGCCCGGGCGGGCCATTGCGCGGTGCCCCGACCGTGGCCTCCGGCAGCGTCTATGTCGTCAGCCAGGACAATCAGGTTTACGCGCTCAACGCGGATAACGGCCAGACGCAGTGGAACGGCATCGGTGCCGTCGAACTGGCCGGCGTGTTCGGCGCCGCGGCTCCGGCCTTCGCCCAATCGACCATCGTCACCGGCTTCTCGAGCGGCGAGCTCACCGCCTATCGCTACGAAAATGGCCAGGTGGTGTGGCAGGACGCGCTGTCGCGCACCGGCGTCAGCACGATCGTCGGCAATCTGTCCGACATCGATGCCGATCCGGTGATCGACAATGGCCGCGTCTTCGCGGTCGGCCAGGGCGGCCGCATGGTCGCGGTCGAACTGGTCAGCGGCCAGCGCGCCTGGGAAATCAACATCGCCGGTATCTCGTCGCCCTGGGTGGCGGGCGACTGGGTGTTCGTGGTGACCGACCGCGCGGAATTGCTTGCGGTGGCGCGCAGCTCGGGCCGGATCCGCTGGAAATCACAGCTGCAGCGTTTCCGTTCGCCGGAGCGCCGCAGCGCGCCCGATCGCATCGGCAACGTCCGCGTGACGCCGGGCTCGGGGCCGATTTTCTGGCGCGGGCCCTTGCTCGCGGGCGGCAATCTCGTGCTCGCCAGCTCGACCGGCCAGATCGTCCTTATCAACCCGGCCGACGGCGCGACCCGCGGCACGATCACCCACACGACGCCGATCTCGCTGCCGCCAGTGGTCGCGAACGGCGTGATGTATGTGCTGGACGACCAGGGCATGCTGACGGCCTATCGTTGATCTTGAATCCTCCCCTCGTTTTCGAGGGGAGGGGGACCGCGAAGCGGTGGAGGGACCGGCGCGAAAGCGCCGGTCTTTTGCTTTTCGAGGAGAAGAACCGCGCCTGCGGCGCGGCCCCTCCACCACTCGCTGCGCGAGCGGTCCCCCTCCCCTGCAAAAGCAGGGGAGGATCACGAGATTCAGCGCACCACCACAACCGGGGCGTCATCCTCCAGCCCGTCATCATGGCTCGGCCGGCCCGCTGCCCGTTCCACCGCGTCGGCGCGGTGGATGGCGTCGTGGTAGCGGCGGCTGGCGAGCAGCCATAACGGGATGATCGCCGCCCAGATCATGGCGCTGCCCAGAGCGAGCGAGTAGCCCACCAATTTCTCGTCCCGGAACACATGGTCGGTCAGCGTCGCGAAAAAGAGCGCGCCGAGGCCGCCGCCGACCAGCGAGCCGAGGAACACGTTGATCGCGATGAAGCGGGCGCGCAGCCAGCTCGGCGAGGCGTTGACGATCGCGCCGGGCAACAAGGTCGACGCGCCGTAGGCGAACAGCAGGGGCGTACACAGCGCGGCGAGGCTGAGCCAGGGATTGGGCATGATCGGGGCGATCACGGCGAGCGGGGCGATGACGAAGGACGCGATCACCTTTAGGCGGAACGTGGAATCCTTGCCCATGCGGCGACTGAGGCGCGGCGCCAGCCAGCCCGCCGCGAGCGCGCCAAGAATGCCGGTGGCGACGGCCACCGCGCCGAAGGCAATCCCGGTTTCCCGCAGCGACCAGCCGTGGACGCGCTGGAACATGACCACGACCCACTGCGGATAGCCGTAGAGAAAGAGGGCGAAGAGGGCGTTTCCGGCCATCAAGGGAATTATGTAGCCGCGCACGTTGCGGAGGTGGGACAGCAGCCCTTCGCGCTTCTCCTCGCCCGCGCGCACCTTGGGTGCAGGCGCCCGCTGATCACGGACCAACAGCAGGGGCAGGACGAGCATCAGGCCCAGAGCGCCCGCGCAGATGAAGGTGATGCGCCAGGCGCTCATGCCGATCTGCTCGGCGGTTCCGCTTGTCATCAGCCACTCGGTGAGTGTCGCCGCACCAGCGGTTGCCAGCGTGACGCCGATCGGCGTTCCCAGCTGGAAAATGCCGAGCCCGCGCGGCAGCACGGTACGCGGGAAGCGGTCCGAGAGCAGCGAAATCGAGCAGGGCACCGCCGTTGCCTCGCCCAGGCCCACGCCCATCCGGCAGAGGAACAGGACCCAAAAGGCCGAGGCGAAGCCGAAGCCGACGGTCAGCGAGCACCAAATGGTGACACCGATCGCGAGCAGCAGCGCTCTGTTCATGCGGTCCGCGAGCCAGGCGATGGGCAGCGCGCCCACCCCGTAGCAGACCGAGAAGGCGAGCCCGGTCAGAAGCGAGATTTCGGTATCGGTGAAACTGAATTCGGCCTTGATCGGCTCGATCAGGATGCCGATCAGGGTGCGATCGAGCCACGACACGGTGGCGACCGCCATCAGCAGCCAGGCCAGCCGCCATGCGCCCGGCGCGGGTTTCAGCAGTTCGTGATGCTCGCCTTTGCCCGCATCGTCGATGAAAACGGCCATGTCTGTCCCCCGGTCGGCGCGTAGCTAGCCCGCGGCTCAACAGGCAGGCAAGAAGAACCACCCCCAACCCCTCCACGAAATCGTGGAGGGGAGTCAGGCTGTGGCTCCCCTCCAGCTCTTGCTGGAGGGGCTGGGGGTGGCACTTCCTTCACTTGACCTCTCGCGCCGTACCGGTCACCCCGCGCGCACCATGCGGCTTCCAACACTCGCCATCGTCGGCCGGCCGAATGTCGGCAAATCGACCCTGTTCAACCGGCTGGTCGGCAAGAAGCTCGCTTTGGTCGACGACCGCCCAGGCGTGACCCGCGACCGGCGGGAAGGGGAGGCGAGCCTGCTCGGGCTCGATTTCACCGCGATCGATACCGCCGGCTACGAGGATGAGGATGCCGCGTCGCTGCCGGGCCGGATGCGCGCGCAGACCATGGCGGCGGTGCGCGAGGCGGATGCGGTGCTGTTCCTGATCGATGCGCGCGCGGGCGTGACGCCCCTCGACGAGGAAATCTCCCGCTGGCTGCGCGAGGAACCGACGCCCGTGATCGTCGCCGCCAACAAGGCGGAGGGCAAGGCCGGGGAAAGCGGCCTGCTCGAAGCCTATGCGCTTGGCCTCGGCGATCCGATCGCGATGAGCGCCGAACATGGCGAGGGCGTGGGCGATCTGTTCGAACGGCTGCTGCCGCATTTCGAACGGCCCGAGGAAGACGAGGTCGCGGAAGACGAGACCGAGGGTCCGCTGAAGCTCGCCGTCGTCGGCCGGCCCAATGCTGGCAAGTCCACGCTGATCAACCGCATCCTCAGCGAGGAACGGCTGATCACCGGGCCGGAAGCCGGCATCACCCGCGATTCGATCGCGATCGACTGGCTGTGGACCGCGCCGGACGGGACCGAACGGCCAGTGCGGCTGATCGATACGGCGGGCATGCGCAAGCGCGCCAAGGTCCAGGACAAGCTCGAGAAGCTCGCTGTTTCAGATGGGCTGCGGGCGGTCGATTTCGCCGAAGTGGTCGTGCTGCTGCTCGACGCGACCCTGGGGCTTGAGGCGCAGGATTTGAAGATCGCCGACAAGGTGCTGCAGGAAGGCCGCGCCCTGATCATCGCGATCAACAAATGGGATGTCGCCGAAGGCGGCAGCGGCCTGCTGAACGGCATCCGCAATGCGCTCGACGAGGGATTGGCGCAGGTTCGCGGGGTGCCGTTGCTCACCGTGTCGGGCGCAACCGGCAAGGGCCTGGATATCCTGCTGAAGGCCGCGTTCGAAGTGCGCGAGGCCTGGTCGCGGCGCGTGCCGACCGGCGAACTCAACCGCTGGTTCGAGGCGGCGGTCGAGAAAAACCCCACCCCCGCGCCCGGCGGCAAGCGGATCAAGCTGCGCTATATCACCCAGGTCGCCAACCGCCCGCCGACCTTCGTCGTGTTCGGAACCCGCACCGACGATCTGCCGGAAAGCTATCGCCGCTATCTGGTGAACGGCATCCGCAAGGACCTCGGCTTCGGCGCGGTGCCGGTGCGGCTGAACTTCCGTTCGACCCGTAACCCCTTCGATCCCTGACCGAATTGGATGCGATTTTCCGGTGCGGAAAGCGTCCTGTGTAAATCGCTTTTTTACCCCTTGGCGCATAGCTTCCGCACAGATTTGGACAGGGGTGGGCGCGTGACCGAAGACATTGCCGACGAGGTTGTCGACTGGTCCGTCTATTCGTCGGTGCGGTTCGAGCTGGGCGCGAGCTTCGTGCGGATCCTTGGTTACTTCCACGAAGACGGTGAGAAGTCGGTGACGCGGATCGAGGCGGCCATGCACGCCAAGGACGCGACCGCGATGATCATTCCGGCCCACACGCTGAAATCGGAAGCGCGCCAGTTCGGCGCCATTCCCCTGGCGGTGCTGGCCGAGGATATCGAGACCGCCGCGCGCCATGCGGTGGAAATGCAGCTCTTTCCGGACGACATCTTGCCGCAGGTCGCGCAGTTGCGACCGCTCTACCGCAAGACCATCGATCTGTTGCAGGAGCGCGCCAACCCGCTGCTGCAGCGCCGGGGCGGCGGTTTCGGGACGCGCAGCTAGCGTTGCATCGGCTCCAGCCGGCCGCGCGAGAGGCTGCGCCACAGCCATTCGAACGGGCCGTAGCGGTAGCGGTCGAGCCACGGCTTCGACCAGGCGAGCATCAACACCCACATCGCGATCACGGGCAGCCACAGTTCGACCCGGCTTAACTGCCCGTAGAGGCCGAAGCCGTAGCCGTAGAACAGGAACGTCATCAGGATCGACGTGCCGAGATAATTGCTGAAGGCCGCGCGCCCGGCCGCGGCGATGCGCTCGACCAGCCAGCCGCCGCGGCGCGCGAGCAGGATGATGGGCGCCGCCGTCGCGACGATCATCAGCGGCCGGAAAGGTGTGGTTGCCGCGAGCGCGAAGGTGAAGACCGCCTCGGGCGCGAAATCGGCGCGGATCAGGAAAAAAGCGAGCGCCGCATAAGCGGGGATGCCGATCGCGAAGCCGGTCACCATCCACCGGGCGTAGCGCGTTGGCGTCCATGCGCCGGTGAGGAAGCCCGATTTCAGCGCCGCCATGCCGAACAGCATGTAGGCGAGCGTCTCGGCGAGGAAGAAGGGCAGGCTGGAAAAGGGTTCCCAGCCATGTTCGACTAGGCGCTCGTGGACGAGCCCGCTCCACGAACCGCGGCCGAGCGCGAGGTCGTCCGCCAGCGCCTGCGGCGCCAGCTGCGAGAAACCGGCCGCGAAGCCTTGATAGGCCTCGAGCAGGGTGGGGTCGCTGCTGCCGCCGGCGACGGCCGAAGCAAGGTAGGCGAACTTCGCCGCCCCCGCGCCGACGAGCGCGACTTGCACGAAGATCAGCACGATCCCCCAGATGACGAGCGTCCGCACCCGGCAGTCGCGGAAGAAGAAGAGCAAGAGCCCGGCCATCGCGTAGCTGGCGAGAATGTCGCCGAACCAGATGAAGTAGAAATGCAGGAGGCCGAAAATGAGCAGCCAGAACATGCGCGCACAATGGACACTCGCCGTGCTTGCCCCCGCGGCCCGCGCGCGCTCGATCACCAGCAAGGTGCTGGCACCGAACAGGAAGGAAAAGAGCCCGCGCATCTTGCCGTCGATGAAGACGAAGCTGAATGCCCAGGAGGCGAGGTCCGCGTCGCTCTCCAGCCCATAGGCCGTCGGGTTCATATAGGCCGGGAAGGGCATGGCGAAGGCAAGGATGTTCATCGCCAGGATGCCCATCACGGCAACGCCGCGCACGACGTCGAGCGTGAGGATGCGGTCATGCGCTGGCGCGGCGATCATGCCCGACCTCCCCGTGGGCACCGACTTACAGCCAGCTCGAAATCCGGTCCAACGACTTCTTGCGAAGGGCATGCGCGGGAATTGTCGCGTCGGCGGCGGGCTTGCCGGTGACGATCACCATCACGGGCTTTTCATTGGCCGGCCGTCCGCACAGCCGGTTCAAGAACCGCATCGGATTGGGCGTGTGGGTCAGCGTCGCCAAGCCAGCCTCGTGCAGCGCCAAAAGGAGGATGCCGCAGGCGATGCCCACGCTTTCCGTGACGTAATAATTCTGCTTGTCGTCTTCCGGTTCGATGCCGCCGCGGCGCTGGCCGAACACGACGATGTGCCAGGGCGCGATCTCCAGATAGGGCTTGTCGGCGTCTGTCCCGAGCGGTGCGAGCGCATCAAGCCATTCGTCGCCGGCCTTGCCCCGATAGAAATCGCGCTCCTCGGCTTCCGCCGCTTCGCGCAGCTTATGCTTCAATTCCGGCGTCGATATGATCGCGAAGTGCCAGGGCTGGTGGTTCGCGCCGCTCGGCGCGGTACCGGCCGCGAGGAGGGCATATTCGATCGCTTCGCGCGGCACGGGCGCCGCGGAGAAGGACCGGCAGGTACGGCGCTCGCGCGCGCGTTCGTAGAAAGCGCGCGTGCGGGCGATCACCTCACCGGAAGAATGGTCGGGAAGGCCGGGCCACGGAATGGGCTGATAGGGTTGGCTCATGCCGCCATATTCACCAACCCGGTCGCGCGTGGGAAGTCGCTATTCCCCGCCCGCCGGCTTGCTCTGCAGCTGGACGTAATTCTGCAGGCCCATCTGCTCGATCATCACGAACTGGGTTTCGAGAAAATCGACATGCTCCTCCTCCGTCTCGAGGATGCGGCGGAAGACTTCGCGCGAGACGAAATCGCCGACGCTCTCGCAATAGGGGATGGCCTCCTTGAGCTGGGCGATCGCCTCGCGCTCGAGCTCAAGGTCGGCGCGCAGCACCTCCTCGACATTCTCGCCGATGCGCAGGCGGCCGAGCATCTGGAAATTGGGCAGGCCGTCGAGGAAGAGGATGCGCTCGGCGAGCGTATCGGCATGCTTCATCTCGTCGATCGATTCGTGCCGCTCATATTCGGCCAGCCGGGTGATGCCCCAATTGTCGAGCATGCGGTAATGCAGCCAATATTGATTGACCGCCGTCAGCTCGTTCTTGAGCGTGTCATTGAGGTGCTGGATGACCTGCGGGTCGCCTTGCATGGGAAGTTCCTTTCGCCGCGGATTCTACCGCAAGCGAGCGCAAGGCGACAGTCAGAAAATGGCGGAAAACTGCGAAAAATTAGCCGCTCTTGCTAGGCAGTCGCACGCTCGGCGGCGATGATGTCGCGTGCGAATGAGAAGCATTGGCCGCACCGCGCGCGCTTGCCGCAGGCGGCATAGGCGCTGGCCGGGCAAGAGGCGCCGCTGCGCGCCGCCTGGCGCACGTCCCGCTCCTTGATGGCATTGCAGATGCAAACGACCACGCGATTCTCCTTGAGCGCAGCCTATATATTATAGTGATAATCGTTCGCAATAGCTTTCGATCAGAATGATCGACGGGAACGATCAACGCGCCGAGCGGCGAATCATCAGCTTGAGCCCAGACCAGACCGAATCGACGGCGCAGACTTTTACGTCCACCAGATCGGTCGTCGGCAGAATTGCGTCGCGGATGCGGTCCTCGGTGATGTCGGTCGGTGGCTTCGAGGCGCGCTTCGGCCAGGACACCCAGATGAAGCCGGCGGGTGCGAGCAGCGGGCGCAGCGTGGCGAGCTTCGTCTCCATGTCGGCATAATCGGTGACGAAGATGTGGGCGGCGTCGATCGGCGCCTGCGGGGCGGCCAGCAGGAACGCGCCCGTCTCCCCGATCTCCGCCGCAACGGAAGCGGGCGTGCCGTCCCACCACATCCGCATCCCGGGCTTGAAACCCAGTTTCTTCGCCAGCGGCGTGCCGGAATAGCCGGCGGTCACGGCGCGTACGCCACGCCAAGGCGCTGGGCTTGAGCCCCGAGATCATTGTCTTTGGTCATGATCACGGCCGTGGGCAACAGCTTCGCGGAGACCAGCAGATGGGTATCGACATAGCCCACGCCGGTCCCGGCAAGCTTGGCCCAGACGATGAAG